>JANQNI010000233.1 GCA_028289805.1 Thermoplasmatota archaeon
CCAGGCCCTCGACCCCGCCGTGTCCGTCGACGCCGACGTGGCACGGCTCCTCGTCCCCCACGACGAGGTCGTGGCCGCGTCGTGGACCGTCACCAACGACGGTCCCACCGACGCCACCGTGTCGCTGGTGCTGGACGTGGACGGCGACGTCTGGGAGACGGACTTCCAGGACGCCTACGGCGGGCCCTTCACGCTGGCCAGCGGCGCCTCGCGCACGCTCCCCCTGACCGTCGCGACCACCGCCGACGGCCACGAGCCCCTGCCCGACGGCCTGCTGCGCCTCACCGCGACGGCCACCGACGCCGCCGGACGGACCGCCACGGCCGCCTCAGAGGTCGTCCTGGCCTACGGCCCCGCGCCCCCGCCGCTGCCCCCGCCCGACCACACCGTCCGCAACGCCCTCCTGGCCACCGGCGCCGGCCTGCTGCTGATCGCCGCGGCCTACGTCGCCGTCGGACGCTCTGTCGCCGTGCGCCCCCCCGCCCCCGAGGTGACTGCCTCCGCGCGGGGCACCTGGGTGCGCATGAAGGTCGTCAACCGGCTGCCGTGGACGCGCACCGTCCACGTCCGCACGCGCACCGCCGCCGGCACCGTCGCCACGACGGACGCCGACGTGGTGCTCGTGCCCGGACGCGGCGTGCGCCCGCTAACCCTGTTCATCCGCCAGGTCGGAGACGACGGCCGCGTCCGCGTGGACGCACGGACCACGGGGTACCGGTGGCGACGGTGTGCGACGGTGCACGTCGTGGCCGGTGCGGCGGACGCCACCGAGCGGGTCCCGGCCCGCGCGCTCGCCTGACGGCCGGCTCCTCCTGCTCGTTCCTCCTTCCTTCCCCCCTTGGGGTGCGGTCGCGTCGCGCCTACTCCCGCAACCACCGGCCCAGCGCCACCGCCCCCGCGGCGATGCCGGCCACCGCCAGCACGGCGCCCGCCGCGTACAACGCCACATCGCGCTCGGCGCCGCAGCGGCTGGGGTCGACTCGGTGTTCCAGGCAGACGCCGTCGGCGACGGCGCGGGTGGCGGTGATGGGGGCGTGCATCACCCATGGTTGGACGCGTGGGGGGTTTGGCGTTTTCCCTCCGCGCCGCCCGTCAGTCGGCGTCGATGAGCCCGGCGCGCAACCGTTCCGCCTGCGCCTCCAGCTTCATCAGGAGGTCGGCGAGCTTGGTGGCGGCCTTCTCGGCCGTCGGGTTGAGGTCGTCCTGGGCGGCGACGAGGTTGGCGTAGCTCTGCGCCGCGGCGAGGGTGTTGGCGTGGTCGTGAAACAGGTCCGACAGCTCCTTGCGCCCCAGCGCCGCGGCGAGGGTGGGCTCCCCGCCCGGCTCGGCGCCGTCGCCCAGGAACCGCTCCAGCAGGTCGGCGAGTTGCTGCTGCGTGAACGGCTTGGGCAGGTACCCCCAGGCGCCGTACTTGCGCGCCAACTGGGGCAGGCGCGCGTCGGCGCTGAAGAATACGAGTGGAACGTCGCGGGTGGCGGGGTGGGTCTTGAGGTTCGCCACCAGGCCGGCGAGGCTGAT
>JANQNI010000248.1 GCA_028289805.1 Thermoplasmatota archaeon
TGCAGCGTTCGCGACCGGCCGGGCCCCCTGGCCGGCTCCGCGACCTCGGTCAGCTCGACTACACCCTCGCCTATTTTGACCTCGAAATCTTGGTCGCCATGGTTAAACAAAACTACACCAACTTCCCCACGGTAATCAACATCAACGACGCCCTGCACGCCCCCGGCGACGCGCCCGCCGCCGCGGACACCCACGTCTACTACGCCCTGCCCGGCGAGGACCGCAGCACCCCCGTCTTCGCCGCGGAGGACCCGCCGTACGTCGCCTTCCGCTCCGCCCCCCTGGAGGCCGACCTGCGCATCAGCGGCGCCCCCACCCTCGACTTCGTGGGCAGCATCGGCGCCCCCCAGGGTCGCTGGGCCGTCGCCCTCTTCGACGTCGCCCCCGACGGCGGCCTCGACGAGGTCACCCGCGGCTACCTGAACGCCGGCCACAACGACGACCTCAGCCAGGGCAGCGTGGTCACCCCGTTCCTGCGCGAGGACTACCTCCTGCGCATGTTCCCCCGCGACCACGTCGTCCAGGCCGGACACCACCTGGAACTGGTGTTCTTCGGCGGCGACATGGGCTGCCAGGCCGGCGGCCTCGCCCCCGGCCCCTACGCAGGCACTTGCGAGGGCACCGGCATCCTCCCCGTCGCCGCACCCACCCTCAACGCCGTGGAGGTGGGCGACGGCCAGAGCGTCCTGCACCTGCCCGTGGCGGGCACGGACGGCCCCGAGCGCGCGCTCGCGGAACTGGAGGAATGGCTCGACGACCTACCCGAGTAGGTCCGGCAGGCAGCCCAGCCCCCACAGCCACAGGCCCGCCAGCACCACGCCGACGACGGAGGCGAACCAGAACGGCACCAGGAAGCGCACCTTGCGCGTCTTGTGCCGGTACGCCTGGAACGCCAGCGCGAGGCCGGGGCCGGCGCCGAGGGCAGCCAGCAGCAACAGGCCCCGCTCCGGCACGCGCTGGGCGCCGGGGTTGCTGCGGCGGCCACGGCGCCCCGCCTCCGCGACCTTCTTGTCGTAGCGGGCGACGAAGAACGCGGCGCCGTTGAGGAGGAACACGAAGACCAGGAACGCCCAGCAGGCCACGTCCACGGCGGCGCCGAGGCGGGCAACCCCTTAACCCCCCACCCCGTCGGCGGCGCGATGATGGAACTGCGCATCGACGGCTGGCGCAAGGGCATCCGCTTCAGCTCGGCCCACATCACCCCCGAGCACAAGAAGTGCGGCCGCCTGCACGGCCACACCTACGCCATCCACCTGCGCATGCGCGGCGCCCAGGACGAGTGGGGCATCGTCCTGGACTTCGGCGTCATCAGCGAGACCCTGAAGACCATCGGCGACGAGATCGACCACCTGGTCCTGGTGCCCACCGAGAGCAACCACTACTCCGACCTGGAGGTGGACGACGAGGAGGTCCGCTTCCGCGTCACCGACCCCTACACGGGCGAGCCCAAGCGCTTCCTGTTCCCGCGCCAGGACTGCGCCCTCCTGCCCATCCCGAGCACGACGGCGGAGGACCTGGCCAAGTACGTCTACCGGGAGTTCATGCAGCGCACCCGGTTCCCCACGGAGACGGCGTTCGTGGAGATCGGGGTGGACGAGGGGTACGGGAAGGGTGCTTGG
>JANQNI010000253.1 GCA_028289805.1 Thermoplasmatota archaeon
CGGCGCCGGGGGGACGCGCCGCTTCCTCGCGGGCCTCGCCGTCGCCCTCCTGGTGCTGTCCCCGGCCCTGTTCTGGGCCGCCGGGCAGAAGTACCACACCACGCAGGCGCTGCTGGCCGTCGCCGTCGCCCTGCTCTACCACGAGGGCGTCGCGCGCGGCCGGGAGGTCCCCGTGCTGGCCGCCGCCGCGCTGGCCGGCCTCGCCGTCTTCAGCAACGAGATGGGCATCGCCCTGCTGGGCGCCGTCGGCCTCGCCCACGCCGCCACCCTGTCCGGCCGCGGCGGCGCGGCGGCCCACGTGCTGGGGGCGGCGCCGTGGCGCTGGCGCGACGTGCGCCACGTCCTCGCCTTCGGCGGCAGCGCCCTGGCCGGCCTCGCCCCCTGGATCGTCCACGAGACGCTGCTGGGCGTCGCCCCGTGGAGCGGCGCCCCGGCCGGGGACGGCGCCGGGGGCGCCGCCGGGACGGGCGCGGCGGCGGCCGGTGCGGTGGGCGACCAGTACGGCTTCACCGGGCCCTTCGTCCTGCTGCACAACCTCTGGGACGCCCACGTGGACGCCTCCGTCTTCGAGGGGGAGCCCGCCGCCGTCCTCCTCGTCGCCCCGTGGGCCCTCGCCGCGCTGGCCGGCCTGCTGCGCCCCGGCAAGACCCCCGGCCTCCGCGTCGCCGCCCTCCACCTCGCCTTGACGTGGATCGTCGTCGGCCCCCGACTGCCCACCCAGGGCAGCGGCTTCGACCCCCGCTTCCTCAGCCACCTCTGGCCCGCCTACGCCCTCCTGGCCGCCTGGGCCCTGCGCGACCTCCTGCCGTGGGGCCGCAGCGCCGGCCGGCGCCTGCTCGCCACCGCCGGCCTCGGCACCCTGCTCGCCCTCGGCGTCCTGGCGTGGATGGGCACGACGCACTTCCTGCTGGGCCCCGCCGACGGCGGCCAGATCCCCATCGCCCAGCGCTGGGTCGGCCGCGTCGTGCTGCTGTTCGTCCTCGCCCTCGGGGCCGCCGCCGTCCTGCACCGCCCCCTGCGCCCCACCCTGCCCGTCGTGCTGGGCCTCAGCCTCGTCCCCGCCGCCCTGTGGGTCGTCGACGCCGTGCTGGTCCACCACCGGCGCCTGCCGGGCATCGACGGGGCGCCGACGGTGACGTTCCTGACCCCCGTGGGCCACTGGCTCTGGGACTGGGCCTGGGACCTCCTGGTGCCTTGCGAGGGACGCTACCTCTGCACGGTGCGGTAGCCGCCGGCGGACCCGCGCCGAGCCGACGGGGCCGACCGGTGGAACCGGAGGGAAGCGCCGATAAGCGACCTCCGGCATGGCCGGCCATGGACGCCGTGGTGCTGGCCGGGGGCCGGGGCAGCCGCATGATGCCCCTCACCGCCGACCGGCCCAAGAGCCTCCTCGTCGCCGCCGGTCGCCCCGTCGTCGACTTCCTCCTCGACGCCCTGCGCTCCGCCGGCGCCGAGCGCGTCACCGTCGTCGGCGGCCACGGCCACGAGGCCTTGCAGGGCTACCTCGGCAACGGCGCCCGCCACGACCTGCGCATCGACCACGTCCGGCAGGCCCACCCTGCCGGCCCCGCCGACGCCCTGCGCTGCGTCGCCGCCTCCGGCGCCCTCGCCGACGCCCCCGACCTGGTGCCGGTGTTCCCCGCCGACGGCTGGCTG
>JANQNI010000327.1 GCA_028289805.1 Thermoplasmatota archaeon
CGGCACCTTCGTCGAGGGCGAGAGCGAGGCCGACGAGCCCGGCCGCCGCTTCGGCCGCATGACCTACCACGAGGCCGCCCAGCGGTTGCGCGACCTCGGCTTCGCGTTCCCCGACGGCGAAGACTTCGGCGCCCCCCACGAGCAGGCGCTCACCGAGGGCCTCACCAACCCGGTCTTCATCACCCACTGGCCCGCCGAGATCAAGGCGTTCTACATGCTCCAGGACCCCGAGAACCCCTCCGTGGTCCAGTGCGCCGACCTGATGGGCCCCGACGGTTTCGGCGAACTCATCGGCGGCAGCCAGCGCAGCGAGGACGTCGACTGGATGAAGCAGCGCCTGCGCGAGCAACTGCTGTGGGAGATCGAGGAGGACCGGCCCGGCATCCTGGAGCAGGTCGCCGTCGAGCACCTGCACGACCGCGACGCCTTCCTCGACCTGGTCACCCGCGACAACGAGGTCGCCGCCATGCTCCTGCGCGAGGTCCACCGGCGCACCCCCGCCGCCCACGCCCTGACCCACGAGGCACTGCACGACGCACTGGAGGGTGGCGCCCACGGCGAAATCTGGGACCAACTCCAGCAGGCCATCACCGCCCCCTACGAGTGGTACTTCGACCTGCGCCGCTACGGCAGCGTCCCCCACTCCGGCTTCGGCCTGGGCATCGAGCGGCTGCTGCGCTGGTTCACGGGCCAGGAGCACATCCGCGACATGCTGCCCTACCCGCGCACGCCGAACCGGGCGTACCCATGAGCGACCTCCAGAAGTCCCGCGCCAACCAGGCCGTCACCGACGAGCAGGTCGCCCTGTACCGCGCCGCCAAGGGCTTCCTGACCCTCGAGTGGGTCGGCGCCGTCCTGCTGGTGCTCAGCTTCACGTGGCTCTACGCCTTCGGCCTGCGCCCCGGCGCCAGCACCGGCAGCGCCCTCGGCGTCGCGCTGACCCTGCTCGTCCTGGGCGCCGTCCTGTGGATCTCGGGCCGCAACGCGTACTACCGCCTCGACTTCCCCTGGCGCCGCAAGACCGAGTTCTTCGCCACCGTCGTCGCGGGGGCGGGCGTCGTCTTCTGGGGCCTCTTCGCCATCGCGGCGTTCCTGGCGTGGCGGGGCGTGGAGTTCCTCTAGGGCGGCGGGGGCGCGACCCGCACGAACCGACTGCTCGCCCGCGCCACGAGCCGCCCCTCCCCGTCGCGCGCGGTTGCCTCCAGGAGCGTCGTCGTCCGGCCCTGGTGCACCACGTGCCCCTCGACCTCCAGGGGGCCCTCGATGGTGGGGCGCAGGAAGTCCACGTGGAGGCCCGTGTTGGTGCCGTGGGCGTCGCCGGGGAGCGTGGAGAGGTAGGCGGTGCCCATGGCGGAGTCGACGAGGTGGCAGACGAAGCCGCCGTGCAGGACGCCGGTGGGGTTGTGGTGGCGGCCGGCGGCGTCGAACCGGAACACGGCGCGGCCCGCCTCGACGTGGGTGAGGCGGCTGCCGACGAACCGCTCCGCCTGGCACTGCTGTTCTCCCTCGGCGATCATGCGCTGGAAGCGCCACAGCCAACTGCGCTCGGTGGGGTGGGGGTCGGGGGCGCGGGGCGTCACAGCAGGCTCCGCATGCGCTTCTGCAGTTCGTCGAGGGGCAGGTCGGTGGTGACGAGGGGGATTTGCTCGTACTCGGCGAGGCGGTAGGCGAGCTTGTCCACGTCCTCGGGCCGGTGGTAGACGACGAGGCTGGGCTTCATGGGGTGGACGCGGATGGCGATCATGGGGCTGCGGCCGTACTTGATGCCGGAGAACACGAGGGCGCGCTCCGTGGACCAGCCGTAGACGCGGACGTAGTCGTTGGCGTTGAGGCTGGCGATGGCGCGCACGGCGTCGATGAGGGTGTAGCCCTGCACCTTCTTCTCCTCGATGTCGGCCAGCACCAGGGCGCGGCCCTCGATGGCGTCGACGAACTCCGTGGCGGGGACGTTGCGGCGGTACTCGACGATGTCGAGGATGCCCTCGGTGGGGTTCATCAGGCTCTGGTAGCGGGCGATGACGTGGCCGCCGCGCTCCGCGTCCATCTCCACGAGGGCCTCCACGAGGCGCTTGATGGTGGCGATGCCGGGCGACCTGCGGCGGCCCGACTCGTAGTCGCTGACGACGCTGGGGTTGATGCCCAGGCGTTGGGCCAGTTCGCTCTGGCTGAACTCGAAGCTCTCGCGCCACTTGCGCAGGGTGGAGCCGGCCTCCTCGGAGAGGGTGATCTCGCCGGCCATCTTCTCCAGCAGCGCGTCCCGCATCAGGCCGTTCCCCCGCCCGCCGCACCGGTCGCCGGCAAGATTCCTCGGTCGCCCT
>JANQNI010000366.1 GCA_028289805.1 Thermoplasmatota archaeon
CCCAGACACTGACGCGGTGGTGGCCGTCGCGCACCTTGACGCGGAAGCTGCCGTCGTCGTCGGTGCCGGCGGTGCCCCAGCCGTAGGTCTCCTCGTTGCTGAAGTGGACCTGCACGCCGGGGATGGCCTGCTGCGTCTCGGCGTCGACGACGTAGCCGCTGACGAAGCTGTTGGGTGCCGGCCGCGCCGTCATCGAGAGGGTCAACTCGGTGGTGGCGTCGGCGGGCAGCTCCAGGGTCCGGGCGAAGCTGAGGTACTCGGGGCCGCAGGTGCGCGTCATGCTGCCGTCGCTGCTGCGCGTCTCGGTGCAGGTGCGCCAGTGGTCGTGCCACGCCTCCAGGACGGCGTAGCCGGGCGTGACGTCGCCCTCGAAGCGGCCGTCGGCGTGGACGGTGATGGCGCAGCCGCGGCCGTAGGGGTACGGCTCGGGGTACGCGATGTCGGCGGTGGCGCCGTCCCCGCCGGCCGTCTCGCCGGACGGCGGCTCCTCGTCGGCCTGCTCGCTCGCCTCGACGCTGCACTCGTGGATGCCGTACTCGGGGCTCCACACGCTGATGCGGACGTGGCGCAGGCCCTCGCCGTCGACGCCGAGGACGCGGCCCTCGACGCGGGCGGTCTTCTCCGGGTAGCGCAGCAACTCCACGTCGTGGCGCAGCTCCTCCCCGGAGTCGACCTCCAGGTGGGTGCTGCGCTGGGCGTGGCCCTGCTTGTGGACGTTGAGGTTCACGTCGCCGCCCCAGACGTGGATGCGGTACGAGCCGTCGGCCGCGGTCGTGGTGCGGTTGCTGCCGTCGTAGTACGGGTAGGGGGCGATGGAGGTCTCGGCCACGTCCGCGTCCGACGAGCTGGCCTCGGTGGCGGGGCGGGGTTCCGGCTCCGCGTAGTCGTAGTCGTACCCTTGCCACTGGTAGACCTCCACCACGGCGTCGGCCACGGGCGCCCCGTCCTGGTCGCGCACGAAGCCGAACAACGCGGCGTCCTGGGGCGGCACCTTGGAGAGCACCAGGGTCACCGGCTCGCCGTCGAGCAACTGCCACACGCTCGTGCGGGCGTAGCCGGACGCGCTGGTCTCCAGGGAGTGGTACCCGGCGGTGGTCTCCAGGGAGCCCTCGCCGCCGGTCACCTCGAGGCGGCCGCCGCCGTGGTCGCCCCACCAGGAGACGACGGCGTCCAGTCCGGCCCCGTCCTCGTCCTCGACACGCACGGGCACCGAGACCTTCTGGGGCTCCAGGCGCACGGCGGCGAACACCTCGCCGTCCACGGTGACGTTGACCGTCGCGTCGGCGTAGCCGGTGCGGCTGGCCGCCAGCGCGTACTCCCCGTGGGGGACGTCCTTGAAGGAGAACGACCCGTCCTCGTCCGTGGTGGCCTCGTCCTCGTGGGGCAGGATGCCGTCGGTGCGCGTCAGGGTCACGGCGGCCCCAGGCAGGCCCGGCCAGCAGTCGGCGTCGTCGTAGGGGTAGGGCTCGCGCCCGCCGGCGGAGGCGCCGCACGCCATCCCCTGGATGGCGCCCGCCTCCTCCAGCTGGGCCTGCGTGGATGGAACGGTGAGGCTCACCGAGGCGAAGACGAACAGGAGCACGAGGGCCAGGGGGCCGCTTCGGGTCATGCTGGTGCATGGTTCGCGCAGGATGATAAAAGAGTCAACGTCGTTGGGCGCGGGCCCAACGGTGGGCGCGCGCACCCTGTCCACGGGGGGCCGTTCCAGGAGGCGACCGAGGAGACGGCGCGCCGAGAAGAGATCAGGAACGGCGCGCCGACCCAAGGGGGCCCCGTCCGGATTCGGTGGTGGGGACGGGGCCCGGGGTGGTGGTCGGTGTACCAAGCGAAGCCGCTTGGTGGTTGGGTTCCAACGGGAGGTTGTCCAGAGGTCCGGTTAACCTTTGCCCTCTTGAGCAAGCGTTCTTCTAAGAGGGGTCCGTGCGTGGAGGACGCGTGCGGGGAGGGATCGACGAGGCCGGGCGCGGGCCGGTGCTGGGGCCGCTCGTGGTGGCCGGCGTCGCCGCCGACGCGGACGCCCTGCTCGGACTCGGCGTGCGGGACTCCAAGAAGCTGTCCCCCGCCCGC
>JANQNI010000033.1 GCA_028289805.1 Thermoplasmatota archaeon
CCGCGGTCCAGGCGGGCAGTCCGTCGGCCTCAAAGCCGGCGTCCTGGAGGGGCGTGGGGGTCTTGTCGTCGGCGCGGGCGTAGAAGACCACGTCGTCGATCCAGGCCATGCCGACGGGTTGGGCGTCGACCACCAGCACGGCGTTGGTCTGCCCGAAGGTGGGGTCCTTGTTCGGTGCATCGACGGGGACGCGGTAGGTCCGCTCGTCCGGGTAGGCGGTGCCGTCGCCGTCGAGGTCGTAGGCGTACTCCACGGTCGGGCTCCACGCACTGCCCTTGAGGGGGAGGGTTCGAACGGCGTCGCCGAGCCGGCCGGGGTCGACGGCGGCGGGAGCGGTGGCGGCGGGGAAGGCGTAGACGTGGCTGCCGGCGGGGGGTTGGTCCTGGTGCAGGGGGCTGCCGTCGAACCATTCCACCGCGTGGCGGGCGTCGACGGCGAAGACGGCGAGGGCGGGGTCCCTGCTGTCCACCTCCACGGTGCCCTTGCCCCAGGCGACGGTGGTGGCGTGGCCGGGCGTCAGGAGCAGCAGGAGGACCGCGCCGACCAGCCAGGCGCGCACGGGCACCTCACACCAGGTACAGGTCGAGGGCGGTGGTGCCCAGGTCGTCCGTGTCCACCAGGAGGGCGAAGTTGTACGTGCCGATGGTGGCGTCCGAGGCGGTGGCGGCCACGGGGACGCAGTAGGCCTCCAGGCTGGACCCGTAGGTGTGCTTGGTGGTCGTCCAGGCGTTGCTGTTGGGGTCGGTGAACGAGTACGTGGTCGCGGTGGCGGTGAGGCTCTGGCCCACCGGCGTCGACTGGCCGTCGGGCACGGCGCAGACCTTCTTGGCGTCCGAGACGGGCACGTCGCGGGCGTACAGGGTGGCGCCGCTGAACCAGGTCACCTGGTACTGGGCGTGCCCGGCCAGGCCGGCCAGGTTGGGGTCGGCCTCGCCCAGGTCCACGTCGGTCGTGCTCCCGACGGTGCCGGTGACGTCCACCTGGGCCGCGGCGAGGGGGAGCAGGACCATCAGCAGGGCGACGAGGAGGAACGTGGGGCGCACGGATGCTTCTGGGCCGACGAAGGACCAAAGCCGCTGTGGTGAAGCACCGGAAAACATTCGACTGCTCGGTTCAGTGTGGTGGGTCGGCGGGTGCCCGGCGCGTCCATGAAAGCTTCAAGCCGACCACGGCCCTCGCCCGGCCCGTGAAGCGCGGGGCGACCCCGTCGCAGGAGGCCCGCGCGCCGAGGCGCCGCCCCGACGCCGTGCGCTCCCTGCTCGCCGTCGCCTTGGTGGTGGAGCTGGTTCTCGCCGGCGTGCTGGTGTGGAAGGCGTGGCCCCACGACGCGCCGGCCGACGCGGCGCCCGGCGAGCCGGCCCTCGTGCTGTTGCAAGGCGGCGAGGCGGTGGCGCCCGACGGGTTGTCCGGCACCGTCGCGCTCCGGTTGGAGAACGTGCCCGGCGGCGCCACGCTGCTGGTACGGGGCGGGGGCACCGAGGACGTGTTGGAGGACGGGGCGACCGCGGCCTCCTGGGACACCACGCGGCTCCCCAACGGCCCCTACGTCCTCGTCGCCCGCGCCGACGGCGCCGAC
>JANQNI010000136.1 GCA_028289805.1 Thermoplasmatota archaeon
CTGCTTAAATTGTAAACTCGCGCAAAATTCTGCATTAACGGCCCTCGAGAACGATATTTAGCACGTGAAAGATTGTTATCGCAATTCAGCAGTCTTTTGCGAATCGAAATCGATTACGTGTGGACGGAATCCGTGAACGCACAAATTTGTATGGTGATTTACAACTTTAAATCAACTCGTGTGGACCCAGCCAGATTGCCAACCCCACCATGCACTTCTCCCGCCTCGAGGACGTCTTCGCATCCCTCGTCGTCACCGACGACCTCGGCGTTGCGTCCGCAGCCTACAACGCCACGGCGGAGGAGCGCGTCGACATGGTCAACCTGGCCCCCGTCTCCGACTTCCGCCTCGACCCCCTGGCCCCCACCGTCGGCGCCAGCGTCCAGTTCACGGACGCCAGCACCGACCCCGACGGGGACGCCATCACCGAGTGGGCGTGGGACTTCGGCGACGGCAGCGACGTGGTGGCCACCCAGAACCCCACGCACACCTTCAACGCCGTCGGCGCCTACAAGGTGACCCTCACCGTCACCGACGACCCCTCCGACGGGGACCGGCAGACGAGCACGCGGGAGTTCACCGTCTTCGTCTGCGACGAGACCGACCCCGACGGCACCGCCTGCAAGCCCCCCAACGCCGGCCCCCTCGCGTCCTTCTCCCCCAACCGGACCGAGGTCGACCAGGGCCACAGCGTCGCATTCACGGACGCGTCCGAGGACCGCGACGGCACCATCGAGGCGTGGCACTGGGACTTCGGCGACGGGGAGACCAGCTCGGAGCAGAACCCCACGCACACGTTCACCCGCGTCGGCACCTTCCAGGTCACCCTCACCGTCACCGACGACGGCGGCCTGCAAAGCACCCGCGCATTCCCCATCCAGGTTCGCCTCGTGGAGCCCGACCCCACCGAGCCCGCGGACCTGCTGCCACCGCCCATCGCGGCCTTCACCGTCTCCGAGGACCCCGCCGTCGGCGAGGCCGTGACGTTCACCGACGCCACCCAGAGCGAGCGCGACCTGGTGTCGTGGACGTGGTTCTTCGGCGACGGCAGCGACCCCGCCAGCGGCGCCACCGTCGAGCACACCTACCAGGAGACCGGCACCTTCCGCGTCACCCTCACCGTCGAGGACGCGGCGGGCGTGCGCGACACCACGAACCAACTCGTCCAGGTGGGAAGCGGTGATGCGGAGGAGGAGTCTCCCGGCGTCCCCGCGGTGGTCCTCCTGGCTGCCCTCGGCGCCGTCGCGGCGGCCGCCCGGCGCCGCGACGCGTAGGCGGGGCTACGGGGCAAGACGCGACGCCGCCAGTGCCGCCACGGCGTCCCCGCCGTGGTCGATGCGCACCTCCGTGACCCGTTCCCCCTCGGTCACGAACCGGACGACGCCGGCGGGGGCACCACGCCCCTCGTCGCCGCGCCACTCCGCCAGCACCGGCTCGCCCGCCACGTCCGCGAGGCGCACCACGGGGTCCACGGTGCGGTACTCCGCCTCGATGCCGTCGCGCACCGCGTCCGGGCCCTCCCCGAGCAGGTCGCCGTCGCGCAGGCACCGCGCGTCGGGGGCGCAGCAGGAGACCAGGGTGTCCACGTCGCGGGCGTTGAACGCCCGCGCCTGGACCTGGGCGAGGGACCGGGCGTCGAACATGCACCCACATGGCCGGGGAGCGACCTAAAGCCCTTCGACGACGGCAGCGCGGCCGGCCCGGCCAGCGAACGCGGTTCGCCCGCAGCCGGGACCAAGACCCGCTGCATCCCTTGCCTGGGCCCGGGGGCGGGCGGCACCGGCAGCCGCAGGACGAGGCCACAGCCGAGGCGGGAGAACAGGGACTTCCGCAGCAAACAACCGCGCAACGCGTCGCCCGGGCGACGGCCAGCGCAACGGAGCAAAGTGGGGGGAGGGGATGGGTCCGGCCAGATTCGAACTGGCGATCTTCGCCATGTCAAGGCGACGTCATAACCACCTAGACCACGGACCCGTGGGGTTGCAAGCACGAACCGACGCCGGTGGCGGGCGTCGGCCGCATCCCCCCGCAGGGGGACGAATCCGGCCACTCGGGTCCCTGATATAACCGGTGCGGTCAGCCCCCGCCCGGAGGCTGCGGCGAGACGGTGCCGTAGCGGTGCAGGAGGTCCCCCCACTCCGGCTCCAGCAGGTGGAACTTGCCGTGGGCGCCGGGGGCGCGCTCCACGAGACCCGCCCCGTCGAGGTCTTGCAGGACCTTGCGGACCACCTTGCGACTGCACCCGACGCGATCCACCAGTTCCTGGATGCCGCGGTCCGCGTCCGCGAGCAACTGTAGGACCTCGACGGCCACCTCGTGCTGGAGCGCGGCGAGTTGGCGCAGGCAGCCGGAGGGCACGTCGGGAGGGAAGATGCGCAGGACGCGGCCGTCGCGAAACGACCGCAGGTCGCCCTGGTGGGCCAGCCGCCGAACGTGGTGGCTCATGGACCCCCACGACTGGCCCAGGTGCCGGGCCAGGTCGCTCTTGCTCATGCCGGGGTGTTTGCGAACGGCCTCCTGGATGCGCAACCGGACCGCGCGCCCGCTGCTCGTCCCGGCGAGCATCACCAGCATCACGTGTACCCCTCGCCAGGGTCGCTTGGGGCCCGCGTCAGGAATTCGAGCATGGGGTGGCGCCGGAGCTCGACGATGAACGCCGGCTCCTGCTCCAGGCACGACTGGATGTGCAGCCGGGCCTCGTCGAACCGCGTCTGCGCCGCCCGGATGCGCGCCATCAGGAACGCGTACGTGGCCCCCGTCGGCCGGCTCGCCGCACGGACCGCATCCAGGTGCGCCTCCGCCTCGTCCGGCCCCCGCTCCTCCAGCAGCGCCACCGTATACATGATGCTCGCCTGGAGGCCGAAGCGGCGGCTGCGCAGGAGACGCGGCGCGTGGTCGACCAGGTACCCGTACAGGCAGAGGTCGTAGGCATCCTCCAGCTTGCGCGTGGCGCGCAGGGGAC
>JANQNI010000142.1 GCA_028289805.1 Thermoplasmatota archaeon
CCAGGAGGCCAGCCAGGAGGGCGGGGCCGTCGGCGTGCAGGAGGCGGCGGGCGGCCCAGGTGGTCGCCGCGACCAGGACGCCGCCGGCGACGGCGCTCCAGGCGCGGGCGACGGGGGCGCTGGCGAGGGCCTGGAGGGCGGGCAGGAACGCGTCGCTCTCGAGGATGGCATCCTCGGCGGCGACGCGGCCGCCCGGGCTGAGTCCGATGGCGGCCAGGACGACGGTGGTGGCGACGGCGAGGACGGCCAGGACCCCCACCCACCAGTACGTCGGCGGGCCGGGGTTGAGTCGTTCGCGGGCGATCCAGGACGCGGTGCCGGGATGGCGCAGCGGGGCGCCGGCGGGAGGCGCCGCGTCCGGCGCCCCCGCTGGGAGGCCGGCGGGTGCGCTGCTGCCTGGGTCCGCGGCGGTCAAGGGTGCGCGCCGAACCACCTCCTTGTCGCTTAAGGAGGTATCTTTATCCGGCGGCGTGCATATGCAGGCCCAGAAGGAGCGAAGCCTTCAAGTTCGCCATGGGCCGAACGCGGCAAGCCTTATGCATGGGTGGGCCGTTTTGTCGAAAGGTTTATATCCTTTGGTACGTCCTGTTCGATCCAGAGCCTGCGGAACCGTTTTCTATCGGCGACCGCAGGGAGCGTGATTTGCATGGTGGAGAAGAAGAAGGAGAAGGTCGAGGAGATCACCACCTGCCCGGAGTGTGGCTCGGATCACATCCAGTCGGACTACGAGCGCGGTGAGATGGTCTGCGAGACGTGCGGCCTTGTCCTCGACGACGCCTTCATCGACCAGGGCCCCGAGTGGCGCGCCTTCGACAGTGAACAGCGCGAGAAGCGCGCCCGCGTCGGTGCCCCGATGACCTACACCATCCACGACAAGGGTCTCTCGACCATGATCGGATGGAAGAACAAGGACAGCTACGGCAAGAGCATCCCCACCCGGAACCGCGCCCAGCTGTACCGCCTGCGCAAGTGGCAGCGCCGCATCCGCGTCTCCAACGCCACGGAGCGCAACCTCGCCTTCGCCCTGAGCGAACTGGACCGCATGGCCAGCGGCATGGGCCTGCCCCGCAACGTGCGCGAGACCGCCGCCATGGTCTACCGGCGCGCCGTGACGAAGAACCTGATTCGCGGCCGCAGCATCGAGGGCGTCGCCGCCGCCGCCCTGTACGCCGCCTGCCGCCAGTGCGACGTGCCCCGGACGCTGGACGAGATCGCCGACGCCAGCCGCGTGAGCCGCAAGGAGATCGGCCGCACCTACCGGTTCATCGCCCGCGAGCTGAAGCTGAAGCTGATGCCCACGGCGCCGCAGGACTACATCCCCCGCTTCTGCTCCGAGCTGAAGCTGTCGGGCGACGTCCAGCAGAAGACCATCGACAT
Organism: Thermoplasmatota archaeon; assembly: GCA_028289805.1. GTDB lineage: Archaea > Thermoplasmatota > E2 > JACPAO01 > JAHFTW01 > JANQNI01. Next base: position 1,378 of record JANQNI010000142.1, read on the forward strand.
CCTCAAGCAGGCCGCCGACCGCGAGCTGACCTCCGGCCGCGGCCCCACCGGCGTCGCCGCCGCGGCCATCTACATCGCCAGCATCCTCTCCGGCGAGCGCCGCACGCAGCGCGAGGTCGCCGAGGTCGCCGGCGTGACCGAGGTCACCATCCGCAACCGGTACAAGGAACTGGCTGAACGTCTGGACATCGACATCGTGCTGTAAGCACGATGGCACGGCAAGACGTTCAGCAGGCCGCGCCGTAGGCGCGCCCGGACCTTCGGCTTCGAAGCGGAGCTTCGGAGACGAGGGGCCGAACGCCGTTGCATCGACATCGTGTTGCAAGCGCAGCGAACAACACGATGCCCGCGAGCCGTAGGCCGAGCGGACCTTCGTGGTGGGCCGAGGGCCCGCCGCGAAGGGGACCTCGTGCAGAAAGCACGCAGGAGCGCCCAGGAGGTCGGTGGAACGCCCAAGGGACTGCCAGGTCCCCACAGGAAACCGTCCCCGCGCGGCAAAGCCCATCAACTCCTGCCACACAGGAAGACAGGATGCTTGGCCCGTTGCGCTACAACGTCGACATCGGCCCGGAGGGCGACGGGTACGTCCTGCGCTGCCACCGGCTCAACGGATACACGTGGAAGGGACCCACGCCGGAGGCCGCCCTGGAGGCGTTCACCGAGGACATCCGAGCCCTGGTGGAACAGTTCCAACAGGAACGCCGCCCACTCCAGCCCGAAGGTTTTCATTCCCGCGCGTAGAAGCAACCGACTCGTGGACGGTGAGGGACCCCGCATCGCGGTCAACGGCTTCGGACGCATCGGGCGCCTCGTGGTGCGCGCCCTGCAACAGGACGGCCCCGTGGACCTGGTGGGCGTCAACGACCTGACGGACACGGCGACGCTGGCGCACCTGACGCGCTACGACTCCGTGCACGGTCGCTACCCCGCCCCCGTGGAGCTGACCGACGACGGCCTCGTCATCGACGGCGACCGGCTGCGCGTGCTCCAGGCCGCCGACCCCGCCGACCTGCCGTGGAAGGAGTTGGGCGTGGACCTGGTGGTGGAGGCCAGCGGCAAGCACCGCACCCGCGCGGCGCTGCAGGCCCACCTGGACGCCGGCGCCCCCCGCGTGCTGTTGACCGCCCCCGGCGAGGCCGACCTGATGGTGGTGCGCGGCGTCAACGACCACCTCTACGACCCCGCGCAGCACCGCGTCGTCAGCAACGCCAGTTGCACCACGAACTGCCTCGCCCCCGTCCTGAAGGTCCTCGACGACGCCTTCGGCGTCCACTCCGGCATGATGACCACCGTCCACGCCGTCACCAACGACCAGCACGTCGCCGACGCCCCCCACAAGGACCTGCGGCGGGCGCGCGGCAGCCTCCTCTCGATGATTCCCACCAAGACGGGGGCGGCGACGGCCATCGGCAAGGTGATGCCCCACCTGGACGGCAAGGTCACCGGGCAGGCGCTGCGCGTCCCCACCGCCGACGTCAGCGTCGTCGACCTCACGGTCCGCCTCGGCGCCGCGCCCAGCGTCGAGGACCTCGGCGGCGCCTTCGAGGAGGCCGCAAGCACTCGATCGGGAACGACTGCGAGGCGAACCCGCTCGCCATCTGCACCGGCACCGCGAGGAACGGGACGAGGATCGTGCACGCACCACACGGCACGT
>JANQNI010000175.1 GCA_028289805.1 Thermoplasmatota archaeon
CGCCATGGCCAGGGAGATGGGCTTCCTGAACATCGAGGTCAACAGCAACGGCATCCGGCTCGGCCAGGAGCCCGGGTTGGCCGTGCGGCTCAAGGAGGCCGGCGCGACGGCCGTCTACCTCCAGTTCGACGGCTTCGGCCCCGCGGTGTACGAGGCCATCCGCAACAGCAAGGACCTGACGGACACCAAGCTACAGGCCATCGAGCACTGCCGGGCCGCCGGCCTCCAGGTCATCGTCGTCCCCACCGTCGTCGCCGGCGTCAACGACCACCAGCTCGGCGACATCGTCCGCTTCGCCCTGGACAACCTCGACGTGGTGCGGGGCGTCAGCTTCCAGCCCGTGAGCCACTTCGGCCGCAGCGACCACGAGACGCCCCACCTGAGCCTCCCCGCCGTCGCCCGCCTCGTCGCCGAGCAGACCGGCTTCCTGCGCCAGAAGGACTTCCTCCAGGTGCCCTGCTGCGGCCCCCAGTGCAGCAGCGCCACCATGCTGCTGCGGCTCCCCGGCCAGAAGCAGAAGGCCGTCCCCCTGACGCGCTACCTCTCCGAGGCGGCGTACAAGGACGTGATGGCCGAACTGGACGAGCACCGCATCCTCGACGTGCTCTCCGGCCAGCAGCGCGGCATCCAGGCCACCCGAGACGCCGCGCTGTGCTGCGGCATCCCCGTGCCCCCCGGCGCCGAGAAGCTCGCCCCCCGCATGCTCGCCCTCTCCATGACCGGCTTCATGGACGCCGACACCGTCGACCTGGAGCGCATGGGACGCTGCTGCATCAACGTCCCGACGCCGGAGGGGACGCTCGTGCCGTTTTGCGGCTACAACCTCACCGACCGCGACGGCCGCTACCGGCTGCGCGACCAGTACGCCGCGGCCGCCCGCGAGGCCGCCCGCCGCGACGCCGACCCGGACGCCCTGCCGATGGCGGTCTGATGCACCTCGACCCCGCCACCGTCTGGAGCCACCCCCTCGTCGCCGCCGTGCTGGGCGACAGCCTCCACCCCGGCGGCACCGACCTCACGCTGGAGATGGCCCGCGCGGCGGGGCTCCCGGTCGGCGCCCGCGTGCTGGACGTGGGCAGCGGACGCGGCGCCAGCGCCCGGGCCCTCGCCGCCGGCTTCACGGTGCACGGGGTGGACGTGGACGCCGACCACGTCGAGACCGCCCGCGCGGCCGCCCACGACGCGCCCGGCTGCACCTTCCAGGCCGTCGCCGCCGACCTCGCCGACGTGGCGGGCGCCCCCTTCGACGCCGTGCTGTCCGAGTGCGCCCTCTGCCTCACCGGGGACGCCGCGGCGACGCTGCGACGGATGCGCGACCTGCTTCGACCCGGCGGCGTCCTGCTGCTCTCCGACGTCACCGTCGAACCCGGCGCTGGGGGTTTCCGAAGCGCCGCCGCCCTCGCGGCCTGCCTCGGCGGCGCCCGACCCCGCACGGACCTGGTGCGCCTCGTCGAGGACGCCGGCTTCGTGGTGGCGTGGCAGCGCGACTGCGCCGCCGAACTGGCCGCCGTGCGCGACCGCGTCCACGCGCGCGTCGACGTGCACGGCCTCCTGCGCGCCCTCGGACAGCAGGACGGCCCCCTCGCGGACCTCGTGCGGGAGGCGGAGGCGGCCCACGACGCCGGCCTCGTCGGCTACCACGCCCTCGTGGCGCGGGCGCCGGCGTAGCGTGCCCGGGCGCAAACAGCCATCACCCCCCGGCCCCCATCGACCGTCGTGGCCGTGCTGGAGTCGTTGCTGCGCCGCGCCGTGGACGCCGAGGGCCGCGTCCGCTACGGCGACGTGGACGAACAGCAGGTCCAAGAGACGCTGGACGAGGTCGCCGGCGCCGACCTGGCGTCGCTCTCGGGCGCCGACCGGTACGCCTTCCTCCTCAACGCCTACAACGCCTGGGCCCTCGCCCTGGCCCACCGGCTCCTGTGGACGCGCGGCAAGCCCGGCCTGTCCGCGCCGTGGCGGTGGCTGCGGTTCTTCCTCCTCGCCCCCGTGCGCGTCGGCGGCAAGACCACGAACCTGCTCCTGCTGGAGTTCTGGCTCCTGCGCCGGCACCTCAAGCGCGACCCCCGAGGCCACTTCGCCCTCGTCTGCGCCTCCCAGGGGTGCCCGCCCCTGCGCGGCGGCGCCTACCACGCAGAACACCTGGATGAGGAACTGGAGCGCGCCGGCCGGTCGTGGATGCGCCCCGGCGTCGGCTACCACCTCGACCGAGAGCGCGGCGTGCTGCACGCAAGCCGCATCCTGCGGTGGTACGCCGCCGACTTCCGACGGCTCGGGGGCACGCGGGGCGTCGTGGCGCGCTACGCCGAGGCCCACGCGCCCGACGATGCAGCGTGGATCCGGCAACACCGGCCTCGCGTGCGCTTCCTGCGCTACGACTGGCGCCTCAACGCGGCGCCCAAGGCAACCGCGCCATGAACAAGGCGCCGCGCTCCGCCGGGCGGCAAGATATGGAGGAAGGGAGGGAAGGGCAGGGCGTGGTCAGAACGACCGCTTCAGGACGCCGAGCACGTTGCGCTCGTACTCCAACTGGTCCAGGGGCACGGACTCGGGGTCCAGGTCGTTGAGCAGGAACAGGTCCCGGATCGTCAGACCCAGGTCCTTGCGCCACGTCTGGACCACGTGCGTCAGGCGGTCCGTGCTGGCCGCCGCCACGCGCACCGCGAAACCGCCGGGGCGGTCCAGGAGGGTGTGGCACGCCAGCGTGCTGGGGTCGCGCTCCAGGCGGTCGCCCACCGGCTCCAGCTGGTCCTCCGGCGCGTCGACGAGGAGCCACGCCATGACGGGGAAGCCCATCGCCTTCGGGTCCACGATGGCCTGGTAGCCCTGGATCATGCCGTCGCGCTCCAGCCGGTGCAGCCGGTCGCGCGTCGTCGTCTCCGGCAGGTCGACGATCTTGGAGAGGGCCCGGATGCTGATGCGGCCGTCCTCCCGCAGCACCTCGACGATCTTCTGGTCCGCTTCCGCGAGGCGCTCCGCGCTGGGGGCGACCTCGGCCATCAGCGGGTGGCCTCCGCCAGGATGCGCTCCTCCTCGGGGCTGCGCTGGCGCAGCTCCACCTGGGCCAACTCGTCTGCGTCCATGTCGCGCGGCGGCTTGCCCAGGGGCACGAGGCGAGCGCGGCCGTACCCGAGGGGGTAGACGCTGCGCTCCAGGGTGCGCTGGAGCTGGTTGAAGTCCTGCCCCACCATCTCCAGCACGAGGTCGTAGCGACCGTTGCTGCGGTGGGCGCTGCGGATCATCGGGTCCTCCATCAGCTCCTTCAGGGCGCTGGCGCGGGTGGGGCCGGTGGCCTCCAGGAGGGCGAGGGCGCGGAAGGGCATGCCCATGCGCTGCTCGTCCACGACGGCGCGGTAGCCGCGGATGACGCCGCGGTTCTCCATGGCGATGATGCGGTCGCGCACGGTATTGATGGACAGCCGCAGGTCCTTGGCCAACTCCGTGTACGGAATGCGGCCGTGGTCGCAGAGGCTGCCGAGGATGCGCAGGTTCAGGCGGTCGAGGTTGGGTCCGGTCTTCTTTCGGATGGGGTTCCACTCCTTGGGGGGTCGTGATCGTGCGGTCGGGGGTGGGTGGGGTGAATCAGAGTTCGTTGCGCCAGGCGCCGTGGACGCCGAGGCTGGGGTCGTCGTGCAGGGTGTCCACGACGAGGGTTGTGGTGACGTCGGCGAGGCCGGCGGTCCCGGCGAGGTCCGCGGCGCGCCGCTGGAGCCGGTCGGCGTCGGCGCCGCGCAGGGTGAATGCGATGCTGTTGCGGCTGGCGAGGGTCCAGACCCGGGTGACGCCCGGCTCGGCGCACAGGGCCTCGAGCCGCTCCCGCGTCGTCTGGTCCGTGGGGGCCGCCGTCACCATCATCTCGTGGGGGACCCCGAGGGCCTCGGAGTCGAGGCGGACGGAGAACCCGCGCAGGACCCCGCTGTCGCGCATGCGGTCGATGCGGCTGCGCACCACGTCCGGCTGGACGCCCAGGCGCTGGGCGAGGACGTCCCCGTCGGCGCGGGGGTCCGCCACGAGCGCGTCGAGGACCTGCTTGGAGATGCCGTCGAGGCCCTTCAAGCAATCACCCCCGAACGTCGCACGTCTGCCGGTTCCACGGCCACGCCACAGCGTCGGACCGGAATAGCCCTTGGCCGAAAATCCGGCGGGCCCTGCGGGGCGGTCGGGGCCTTGGGGCCAGGGGGAACGCGCACCTGTCCCCTTTGGGCCCCGATACATAAAGACCCTCTGTCGCGTGGTGCTTGCGTCGAACGCGGGTGCGGGCTCAGGCGGGCTCAGACCGTCTCCATCTCGAACAGGCAGCCCAGGCCCTGCAACTCGGCGTGGATTTGGTCGCCGAAGGACAGCACGCCCTCCACGTCCGACGAGTCCGGCCAGTCGTACACGAAGTCGTGGGCGCCGTGCATCGGCTGGAAACCGAGTCCCGCCAGCGCGTCCCGGACCCTGCTCGGCTTGGCCCCGTCCGAGTTGAACGTCACTTTGAGGTACGTCCGCATGCCACGCACTTCGACGCCGGGGCATTTAATCCCCTGGGCTGGACCGTCCGGGACCGACGGTGTATTGGATGGTTCAGAAACGCCCGCGAACCGTCAAGCCCCCCACCCGGCATGGCCCTCCCGATGCGTATCCTCCTAGCGCTCCTCGCCGCAAGCTTCCTGGTCGTCCCCGCCGCCAGCGCCGCCCCCGTGCCCGTCGACGTGGTCGTCGACCCCGACGTGGCCGTCAGCCCCGACGGCTGCGACCTCTGCGTGGACGTCGGCCTTGAAGCCGGCGTCGGCATGACCAACTGCTTCGACTGCCCCGCCCACTACACCCAGAACAGCGTCCACGCCGGCCCCGGCGGCGCCTCCGCCTCCACGCGCGTGTGCTACGGCGCGTACGTCCACTTCTGCCTCGTCGACGAGACCGTCCGCGTGTAGCCCGGCCCGCCGGCGGAACTGGATGAAACGGTTCCACTCGGTTAAGTTGGAATGGCCCCGCCCCATCGCCGGGCCATGCGATCCACTTCCGTCGCCCTGGCCCTCCTCCTGCTCTCCCTCACCGCCCCCCAGGCCGCCGCGGGTCCCGTCTGCGACCTGTCCACCGCGCACGCCGTCACGTTCGAGGACGTCGCCGGCTGCACCTCCGCCGACCTGGAGCGCCTTGCCGTGCTGTCGTTGCCTGCGAGCGCCGCCGCGGACGTGCTCGTCGAGACGAACGTCGTCTTCGTCAACCTGGACGACGACCTGCACGACCACTACGCCCTGCACGCCTACGCCACCGACGGCGTCCGCGAGGCCGTCGTGCTCCTGTCCGTCGTCCGGGGCCCCGTCGGCGACACCGACGCGACGCTCATCGTCGCCACCGACGGCGAGGCCGACCGCCGCGTCGACGGCGTGCTGGCCGGCAGCCAGGGCGTCGCGGCCACGACCGTCTCCGTGCCCGCCTGCGCCCCCGGCGTCGGGCCGGCCGTGCACCCGAGCTGGACCCAGGGCGGCATCTCCCGGGACGCCAGCGGCGTCTGCCTGCGGCAGGTCCTGTAGTCGGGCGCGTCGACGCCCGGTGCGGGTGGGCCTCCCCCTCGCACCGGGCGTCGCGAAGCCTTGGGTCTCTTCCTCCTCTGCGCGCGCGGCAGACCCCGGGTCTTGGCAAGGACCATTGTGCCGTGCAAGCACGGCCCGAAGGTCCGCTCGCTACGCTCGCTGGTCGGGCTACGCCCGCGGCAAGCCCAAGGTCTTGGCAATGACCATCCGCTGCACCTCGCTGCTGCCCTCGCCGATCTCGCACAGCTTCACGTCGCGGAACATGCGCTCGACGGGGTAGTCCTTGGTGTAGCCGTTGCCGCCGTGGATCTGGATGGCCTGGGTGGTGGCCCACATGCCGACCTCGCTGGCGTACAGCTTGCCCATGCTGGCCTCCTGGGTGAACGGCTTGCCGGCGTCCTTGAGCACCGCGGCGCGCTGGAGCAGGAGCCGGGCGGCGTCGATCTGCGTCGCCATGTCGGCGAGCTTCCACTGGATGGCCTGGTTGGCCGCGATGGGCTGCCCGAACTGCTTGCGCTCCTTGGCGTACTCAACGCTGGCGTCGTAGGCGCCCTGGGCGAGACCGAGGGCGAGGCTGCCGATGGCGATGCGGCCGGCGTCGAGGGTCTTCATGGTGCCGACGAAGCCCTTGCCGATGCCGGCCTCTCCGCCGATGACGCGGTCGTCGGGGAGCCACAGGTCCTCGAAGTAGAGCTGGCTCGTGATGCTGCCGCGCATCCCCAGCTTGTCCTCCTTGTTGCCGAGGCCGAGGCCCTTCTCGCCCCGCTCGCCGATGAAGGCCGTGATGCCGTGGGCCCCCTTCTCGGGGTCCGTCTTGGCCATGATGGTGAAGGTGTCGGCGATGTGGCCGTTGGTGATGAACTGCTTCTGGCCGTTGAGCGTCCACCCGTCGCCGTCGCGCACGGCCGTCGTCTGGAGGCCGGCGGCGTCGCTGCCCGCGCCGGGCTCCGTCAGGGCCCACGCGCCGATGGCCTCGCCGCGCGCCATGGGCGGCACGTACTTGGCCACCTGCTCCGGCGTGCCCTGGCCGTAGATGTGGCTGATGCCGAGGCCGTTGTGGGCGGCCAGCGAGAGGCTCAGGCTGCCGCTGACGCGGGCGACCTCCTCGATGGCGATGTTGTAGGAGACGGTGTCGACGCCGGCGCCGCCGTGCTCCTCCGCCACCGTCATGCCCATCATGCCGAGGGCGGCCATCTTCGGGACCAGTTCCTCCGGCCACCAGTCCTCCTCGTCCATGCGGGCGGCGATGGGGGCGACCTCGGTCTCGGCGAACTCGCGCATCGTCTGGCGGATGAGCTCCTGCTCCGGCGTCGGTTGGAAGTCCATGAGGGCGCCAGAATGGGCGCGGGTGATAAGGGGAGCGGAGAAGGTTCTGGGTCGTGTCCGACCGCGTGCCCATCCTCGCGCGTGGCGTCGGGTTCCCCCAAGAAGGAAAGGACGTCCGTTGGGACTCGGGGCGGGGTCGTCCTAGAACGTCCGCAACGTCTCCGCCAGCGGTTGCTTGCCGTGGCTGCGAAACGCGATCCACAACGCCACGAGCACGGACCCCAGCGTCACCAGCAACGCCATGCCCACGGCTTCGCCCGTGGCGTGGAAGTCCATGGGCAGG
>JANQNI010000203.1 GCA_028289805.1 Thermoplasmatota archaeon
GCACGACGAGGACACCATGCGCGAGGCCGACTACCTCGTCGACCTGGGCCCCGGCGCCGGCGAGCACGGCGGTACCGTCGTCGCCGCCGGCACCCCAGACCAAGTCGCCAAGAGCAAGAAGAGCCCCACGGGCCAGTACCTGGCCGGCAAACTGACCATCCCCGTCCCCGCCGAACGCCGCCCGGGCAACGGCAAGACCGTCACCATCGTCGGCGCCCGCGAGAACAACCTCCACGACCTCACCGCCTCCATCCCCCTCGGCCTGTTCGTCGCCGTCACCGGCGTCAGCGGCAGCGGCAAGTCCACCCTCATCAACGAGACCCTCTACAAGGGGACCCTCAAGCACCTCGACCGCGTCGGCGGCGAGCGCCCCGGCGCCCACGACCACATCGACGGCCTGGAGCACGTCGACAAGGTCATCGACATCGACCAGAGCCCCATCGGCCGCACCCCCCGCAGCAACCCCGCCACGTACACCGGCGTCTGGACCCCCATCCGCGACCTCTTCGCCCAGACCCAGGAGTCCAAGGCCCGCGGCTACAAGCCCGGCCGCTTCAGCTTCAACGTCAAGGGCGGCCGCTGCGAGGCCTGCGAAGGAGACGGCGTCGTCAAGATCGAGATGCACTTCCTCCCCGACGTCTACGTCCCGTGCGAGGTCTGCAAGGGCGCCCGATACAACAAGGAGACGCTGCAGGTCCGCTACAAGGACCGCAACATCCACGAGGTGCTGGAGATGACCGTCGAGGAGGCGTTGGCGTTCTTCGAACCCATCCCCAGCATCCGCCGCAAGCTCGAGACACTCAACGACGTCGGCCTGGGCTACATCCGCCTCGGCCAACCCGCCACCCAGCTCTCCGGCGGCGAGGCCCAGCGCGTCAAGCTCGCCACGGAACTGAGCAAGCGCAGCACCGGCAAGACCCTCTACATCCTCGACGAACCCACCACGGGCCTGCACATCCACGACATCCAGCACCTCCTGGGCGTCCTGCAACGGCTCGTGGACACCGGCAACACCGTCGTCGTCATCGAGCACAACCTCGACGTCATCAAGTGCGCCGACTGGGTGCTCGACCTCGGCCCCGAGGGCGGCGACGGCGGCGGCACCGTCGTGGCCGAGGGAACGCCCGAGGAGGTCGCCGACGTGGAGGGATCCTACACCGGGACCTACCTCGCGCCCCTGCTGCTTCAGCCCCTGGCCGCACAGCAACCGCAAGCGTCATAACAGGCACCCAAGTCGGCCGGCCTGTCCCCTGGGGACGACCGCACCCTGCTCCCGTGGTGTAGCGGCCAATCATAACGGACTCTCACTCCGTTGACCCGGATTCAAATTCCGGCGGGAGCACTCCTCTTCCTTCGGGCCCCACTGCTCCCGTGGTGTAGCGGCCAATCATAACGGACTCTCACTCCGTTGACCCGGATTCAAATTCCGGCGGGAGCACTTCACCTTCCATTCAACCCCTCCTTTCCTGACCTCAACGGCCCATTTTGGTTGGGAGCATTTCTTTGTTCATGTTTGTGCAGCGGGAGTTGACACCGCATGACATGCGTTGTCATTAAACTAATCTCGATGCTTTTTTCGTTCGCCACCCGCCGCAAATCCTCGAAACGGATCGGCAGATCGAGAGCCTTGGCTGAGCGCTGGTCGAACTGCGCCACCGTTGTTTGGAACACGCCCGCCATGCGATTCGGACGGTCAACAGCTGTATAACTTGGTGCCAGCCACTTAACTCATCATTCACCCGTTTCCGCGTGACGCGTGTTTTCCCCTCTCTGCTGGACGAGTTATCACGCTGCGCGATAACTCCCTGTCATGGTCAATTGGTCGCATCTCGAGGATGAGATGCAACGCGTCCAGCGGCTGCGTCATGTGAGTCTATAGTCCGAGCGTCCCCATCTGGCATGGCTTCGCAGATTCCACGATCCCATTGTCTCTACGGACACCAGAGCGCCGATTTCAGATCACGTCGCCCGCTTCCTTCCGGACCTTGCAGAGAACCAGGACGTAGCCCTTGAACCTAGAACCAGGCGTTCAGCGGCTTGTTGCTCCATTACGAAGGCATCCGCGTCGAATCGTTCGGCAAGCTCCACGATGGCCCCCGCGGGACTTCTTCTTGAATCGCTCATTTCTGAATTGCTGGCCTGGGATCCTCGACCCTGACGCGGCCATCAATCCTTTTGTACCCCGCAACGAACATGGGAGGGTCATGGCTTCAGGACGTGCAGGCATCGTGGACCAGCAAGCCACAGCTCCAGGGACCGCCGGTCATTCGCCCAGGGATGCAGTGCCGCAGATTGACTTCGATGCTCTGAAGGACGACGCGTGGACGGAGCAGGAAGCCGGCAACGCACGCAGGGTCCTCCACTTCTTCCAGAAGCTGATGAACGAGCACGACTTCGACCACATCCTCGAGACCTACCAGGGTACGACCTACGTCCAGCACAACCGTTCGATCCCGACCGGCATCGCAGGCCTGGTCGGTTACGTCCAGGGGATGGTGAAGCGGTATCCTGACTACTCCTTCGACGTGAAGCGTGTCATCGCCAGCGGCGACCACGTCGTTCTCCATAGCCACGCCACGCTGAAGGCCAGACACCGCGGCGATGAACGCAAGGGGTTCATCATCACCGATACGTTCCGCTTGCACGACGGCCAGTTGGCCGAGCACTGGGATGCGATCCAGCCGATTGATTTCGCCACGAGGCTGTTGTTCTTGATGGTCGGGGGCCAGATCGCGAACGACCACCCGACGTTCTGAGTTCGTCGATGCATCCGACGCGGCATCCAGTACGCTGGAAGGGCTGGACCGATTCGTCGACCCCCCGATTCCGACGACCCCCTGGCTTCGTGAAGGAGGAAGAGGGAAAATCGCCCGCTTCTGCGGGCGCCTCCGAGCCAATCGAAGCGACCGTTCTGCCCAAATCCGGCCTGCGACCGTTCGTCTGAATCACCTTCGAGCGTCGTGAACCTCGGCGGGAGCACTTCCCCTCAATCCAATCTCCAGCTTCTGGAGGTTGCTGGACACTTGTCGGCCATCCACCCACGCCACGTCCTACGCCAGAGGGACGGCCGGTTCGAGGTCAGAGCTTGCGGCGGGATCTGGGCACGCAGCCTATGCACATGCGGCCACGAATGCCCGTCCGAGATCAGTGGGCCGGATGCCCGAAGATTGGACGCCGTTCACCCCTATAGCGCCAGAACCGGCGCTCAACTGTCGACGAATCAGGCGACGCCGCCCGGTAGTCGCCTGGTTCGTGGTTCCCAGAGGTTCTCTGGACCGAACCCATAAAGGGTCGCAGGATACGACCTATTACCCCGCTTCCCCATGCGCGCGCATGCGTTGGTTCCTCATGGGCCTGGTGGCATTGTGCATGGTAACGTCCGGGTGCCTTGAGGCGCCCATCATGGTGGCGGGGGCCCTGAATCCCGGCGCGGACAGCGTGACCCACGACTCCATGGCGTTCGGCCCGGTTCACCGATTGACACACGAGGGCGACTTCCCGGTAGAGCCGAGCATCGCCGTCCGTGGTACAGGCTCCTCGGCGAAGGTCGTGGTGGGTGATTTCGTGCTCATGGATGGCGGGCCGGTGGGGCAGGAGCGCCGGTCGCACATCGAGATCCACCGCTCGCAGGACGGTGGCGCGACCTGGTCGTCCGCGCCGTTGCCGACGGACATCTTCGCCGCGCACGACCCCCTCGGTCGCATCGCCAACGCGGGCGACGTGGTCCTGTCGTACGCGCCGACCGGGGAACTCTACCTCGCCGGCGTGGCGACCGAGGGTGTGGGGCCCGCAGGAATCGATCCTTTCCTCGTGAACTTCCACGTCTTCGTCACCCGCAGCCTCGACGACGGCGCCACCTGGAGCCCCGTCCTCCTGTTCGAGCGCGGCGCCGGCGCCCCTTACGGTGTCCTGAACGACAAGGAATGGCTCCACGTCGGCGCCGACGGCACCCTCCACTTCACGTGGACGCAGTTTCTGGGCTTCTCCACGTTCCTGAAGTACACGCGCAGCACGGACGGCGGCTCCACCTGGACCGAGCCCCTCGAGATCGCCTCGGCGCCCGAAGCCCACACGGCGTTCCAAGGCTCCACGATCGCCGCACCCGGCCATGGCGTGGTGCACGTCGCGTACAGCCACATCTACCAGTTGGACATGGGACCCCTCAGTCCCCCCGCGAACCGGCAGTTCGTCCGCACGAGCCACGACAACGGCGCGACCTTCGGCGACCCGGTGGAACTGGGATCCACCGTGTTCCCCCGCTACGGCACCGTGTTCGCCGACCCCGCGAACCCCAAGACCGCCCTGTACGTGGGCTCGGACGACTCCGACCCCAGCCAGGTGTACATCACGCGAAGCCAGGACGGCGGCGCCACCTGGTCCACGCCCGACCACTTCGCCAACGCCCGCAACGGCATGCAGCTCCTGCCCGCGGGCCGCGTGGACGCGGACGGCCGCGCCATCGTCGCATTCTACGACGAGGGGTGGCCCGGCGGCGAACGCCTCGTCGCCGCCGTCTTCGAAGACGGCGTCCTGGTTGACGAGGTCGTGCCCGCAAGCGGCCCCATCAACCCCGGCGTCCACCGCCGCGAATACCTAGGCATCGCCGGCTCCGGTTCCGAAACGTGGGTCGCGTACGTCGCCGGGGAAGAAGCCACCGGCACCTGGATCGAAGTGGCGCGGCTCGCGCCCACGGCGTGAGCCGCCGGCGCGTGCGCCCGCACGCCAGCGCGTCAGGCCGGTGTCGTGACGGGCGCGATCGCACCACGAACGGACTCGGGCACCCTCGAAGCCGCGAATCACGCCCCCAACGAATGGAAACCAGCCCACGCTGAAAGTGGACCCGATTCCACTTCGCGCGGGATGCAAATTCCGGCGGGAGCACGTTCCCCCGAGCCCCGAAGGCGAGCCGCAGTTGGAAAGCCCCTTGGCACGACAACCCCCCTTTCCCACGACCCGCTTCGGGGCCCAAGGTCCTTTGGGGAACCACCGACACGGTCATGGGAACCGTGGCCCATTCCTCCCCCCATGCCCGAGTTGACCTGCCCTCGGTGCAAGGAGACGGTGGCCCACGCGGAAGGGGAGCCCCCGGTCTGTCCTGCGTGCGGCCTCGGTGCGCGCGAGGCGGAGCAGGCGGCGAACGCCGTGCCGACCCCGGCGTATCCGGAGCCCGTGGGCGCGGCGCCGGCGGGGGGTTCGGAAAGCTCCTGGAAGGTCCCCGTCGCCGTCGGAGTCGCCGTCGTCGTGGTCCTGGCGGGGGCCCTCGCGGCGTACCAGTTTCTGGGGAGCGAGCCGTCGGCGTTGAGCCAGGAGGAGGCGGAGGAGGCCGCGCGCCTCGCCATGTCGGGCCTGGCCCACGACCTGGAGGCCCCCGACGGGGGCGAGCTGCGGAGCATGGAGGGGTCGTTCGAGTTCTCCAGCGACGACTTCGGCAGTGGCACCATGGAGATGGCCATGGCCTGGGGCAGCGGCGACACGGGGTACGTCCTGTTCGACGTCGCCACCAACGGCGGCTTCAGCTTCCGGTTCCGGATGGAGGGGTACTGCACCCCCGAGCGCGACGTGGTGGTCTTCGGGGACACCGTGTACGAGGCCCGGCCCCACCCCGAGGGGAGTTGCATGGAGTTGTTGTCGGAGGAGGACGCCAGCCTCGAGATTCCCCAGTTTGACCCGGCGGACCTGCCCGACGGGGCCGAGGTGGAGGTGACGCCGCACGCCGACGGCTCGGTGACGGCGGCGTTCTCGGACCCGGAGGGCGACTACGTCCTGGAGGTGGACGCCGAGGGCCGCGCCCGCAGCCTCAGCCTCTCGTCGCCGGAGGGGGAGGGATCGATCGTGGTGGACTACGGTCCCCGGCAGCCCATCGTGATCCCGGAACCGGACGAGCGGTTGCCCAGCACCGTCTCCGCGTTCTGCTTCCTCTTCGACGGGCGGTGCGAGATGGTCCTGTCGGGCGGCGACGACGCGCCGTGGGAGGACTTCGAGGTGCGCGTCTACGCCGGCGACGCCGAGGTCGGCGTGGACGCCCCCGAGCAGGTGTTCCCCCTGGCCGCCGGCAACGCGTCGCGCGGCGGCTTCACCATCACCATCCACCCGGACGGCGACGGCCTGCTGGGCGACGGCGACACCCTGGACCTGCGCGCCCCCGGCGACGACTACCAGGTGGTCCTGTGGGACACGTGGGCCGACCGCGACGTCCAGGACGTCCCCATCCCGGCCCCGGCCCTGGCGTGGTGGCTCGTGGGCCTCGCCGCCGCGGCTTTCGTCCTGCGCCGGCGGTGAGTGGGCCGCGCCCCTTCTCCCCCTGGCGGCCCCGGGGGCCAGCGGCCACGCCCCGCCCCTTAAGGGGTGCTGCGGCGAGCACGGACTCCATGCACGCGCGCAGACTCGGCACACGGGCCACGCTCCTCGCGCTCGCCCTCGCGGCGACCGTCCTGGTGGGATGCAGCGGACCGGGGGGCGGCGGAGGCGACGCCCCGGCCAGCGACCTGGGCCCGGAGGAGGCCGAACAGCGCGCGGAGAACGCCCTGGCGGACTTCCAGGCCAGCCTCGCGGACCCCATCCACGGTGACCTGAAGGGCATCGAGGGGACCTTCACGGCGCCCCTGGAGCCCGGCAACCCCGCCGCCGGCACCCAGGAGGTCGACCTGGTCTGGGAGTGGGGCAGCAACGACGTGGTCCACATGCGGCTCACCACGGACGCACCGGAGGCCGTCGGCGCGGACACCGTCGCCGTCTGGTGTTCCCCCGGCCGCATGGTGTTCCAGTTCGGCGACGCGGTCTTCGAGGCGACCGACGAGGGCGGGCAGGACTGCCTGCACGCCGACGAGGCCGGCGACGACCCGCTCGCGTTCGCCGAGAAGGTCCCGGGCTTCGACACGGACGTGGAGGCCCACCCCGACGGCAGCGTCACCGCCACCTACCGCGACGGCGAGGGCAACGTCGGCACGTTCCACGTCGACGCGGCGGGCCGCCTGACGGAGGTGGACGTGGAGGGCCCCGAGTACGTGGGGCACCTCGTCGTCGTGTACGGCGAGCGGGAGCCCATCGAGGTGCCGGAGGCCAGCGGCGACCTCGGCGACCTCTTCGAGGGCCTCGGGAACCTCGCGTAGCGGCCGGCGACGATGCAACGGCCCGACGAGAAGCCTTAACCGCCTCCCCCCGCCATGGCGCTGCAATGCGTCGGTTGTCCCTGTTGCTCCTGCTGGTGTTGTTGGCCGCCTCCGCCTCCGGTTGCCTGGGCAAGGAGCGGCTCACCGAGGAGGTGATGACCGAGCGCGCCGCCGCGGCCCTCGCCGCGCTGGAGGCCGACATCGGCCCCGACGGCCGCATCGCCGGCCTCGACATGACCGGCAGCGTCACCCTCGAGACGACCACCCCTGCCGGCGTCTTCCCCGTCAGCGTCCAGGCCAGCGCCACCGTCGCATTCGGCACCGCCGCAGACGTGCGCATCGACGGGAAGGTCGCCCGCGTCACCTACGCCGTCTACTGCGACCCCACCCGCCTCGTCGTCGTCACGGACGGTTTCGAGGCGTACGGCGAGCGGGACGAGGACCTGGAGATGCGCAACCACGCCGGCACCTGCACGGGCGTCGGCGCCGAGCCGCTGATGGCGGGCCTCGGCGACCTGGACTTCGCCGACCCCAGCCTCCTGACGGGCCACTTCGACCCCGACGCCCTCACCCTCGTCAGCGTGCAGAAGACCGACACGAACACCTTCGACGCCGTCTACCAGAGCCAGGGCGCCGCAGGCGTCACCGACGTCACCGTCCACCTCGAGGGTCACGACGTGCGGAGCTTCACCGTCGAGAACCCCGAGAGCCGCCTCACCCTCACGCCCGTCTACGGCGAGCGCACGGCCCAGGAGGCCCCCGAGGCGAGCCGGCGCTACCCAGGCCCCGTGCACGGCACCGGCGAGGCCGACGCCAGCGGCTACCGATTCACCGTCACCCGCGGCAGTGGCGGGCCGCTTTCCGACTACCGCGTCCTGGTCCACGACGGCGGCGCGGCGGGCTGCAGCCGCGTGCCGGAGACGCGGGCGGACTTCGCCCTCGCCGACG
>JANQNI010000250.1 GCA_028289805.1 Thermoplasmatota archaeon
TCAGGACGGTCTGCCCACCGCCCCGCCGGCCGCCGCCGGCTGCCTTGGCCGCGAGCGCCTCGACGGCCTCGGCGATGCCGATGGTCTTCAGGGCGTCGACGCTGGGGACGTTGGCGTAGAGGGCCTTGCCGTCGCCCTCGGGCTTGTGCATGACGTAGGGGCCGTAGCGGCCGACGCCGGCAAGCACCGTGCCGCCGTCGGGGTGGGGGCCGAGTTCGGCGGGCAGGCTCAGCAGCCAGAGGCCCTCCTCCAGGGTGGCGTCCTCCGGCTTCTTGCCCTTGGGGAGGCTGGCGCGAGGGGGCTTGGTCTTGCCCTCCGCCTCGCCGAGTTGGTAGTAGGGGCCGAAGCGGCCGTCGAGGACGTAGACGGGCTTGCCGGTCTCGGGGTCCGTGCCGAGGCTCTGGGGGCCCTCCTGCTTCTGCAGGACGAGGCGCTCCAGCAGTTCCTCGTCCAGCTCGTCGGGGGTGACGTTCTCGGGGATGCTGGCGGTGACGCGCTCGCCGTCGCGCTCCACGTCCACGTAGGGGCCGAAGCGGCCGATGCGGACCGTGAACGGGATGTCACCCAGGTCGATGATGCGGGCCTGCTCGGGGTCCATGGACTCCATGCGCTCGGCGATCTGCGCCTCCAGTCCGTCCTCCCCCTGGAAGAAGCCGCGCAGGAAGGGGACCCACGCGGCGTCGCCGCTTGCGATGGCGTCGAGGGTGTCCTCCATCTCGGCGGTGAAGCCGGGGTCGACGAGGCGGGGGAAGTGCTTCTCCAGCAGCCCCGTCACGGCGAAGGCGGTGAAGGTGGGCACGAGCGCCTTGCCCTTGGGCGCGACGTAGCCGCGCGCCTGGATGGTGTCCATGATGCTGGCGTAGGTGCTGGGGCGGCCGATGCCCTGCTGCTCCAGTTCCTTGACGAGGCTGGCTTCCGTGTAGCGGGCGGGGGGCTTGGTCTCGTGGCCCGAGGCGCCCAACTCGCGCAACTCGACGTCGTCGCCCTCGCGCAGGGGGGGCAGTTCGGGGGTGCCCTGGCCGCGCTCGGGGTAGGCGAGGCGCCAGCCGGGGGCGTCGACGCGCTTGCCGGTGGCGACGAAGACGGCGTCCTGGGCGGCGACGTGGGCGGTGGTGCTGGTGTACTCCTCGTCGCGCATCTGGCTGGCGAGGGTGCGCTGCCAGATGAGGCGGTAGACGTCCGCGTCCTTGCCGGAGAGGCCGGTGCGGTCGGGGTGCTGGAACTCCTCGCCAGCGGGGCGGATGGCCTCGTGGGCCTCCTGGGCGCTCTTGGACTTGCCCTGGTACTGGCGCGGCTCGTCGGCCACGTGCTGGGCGCCGAACTCGGTCGTGGCGGCGGCGCGGGCGCCGGCCAGCGCCTCCTCCGACAGCACGGTGCTGTCGGTCCTCATGTACGTGATGAACCCTTCCTGGTAGAGGCGCTGGGCGATCTGCATGGTCTGCCGGGCGCCCAGGTTGAGGCGGTTGTTGGCCTCCTGCTGGAGGGTGCTGGTGATGAAGGGGGGCAGGGGGCGGTTGCGGCCCTGCTTGTGGGTGACGGCCTCGACGGTCCAGGCGGCGTCCTGGAGCCGCTTCTGGAGTTCCTTGGCGGCATCCTCCTCCAGCAGCAGGACGTCCTTGCCCTCGGCGATGCGGCCGGTGTCCTTGTCGAAGTCCTTGCCGGTGGCGATGCGCTTGCCGCCCACCGTGTGCAGCCGCGCCTCGAAGTCCGCGTCGCGCCGGAGGGTGGCGGTGAGGTCCCAGTAGGTGCCGGTGACGAAGGCGCGGCGTTCGCGTTCCTTCTGGACGACGAGGCGCACGGCGACGCTCTGGACGCGGCCGGCGGAGAGGTTGCCGCCGACCTTCTTCCACAGCAGGGGCGACAGGGAGTAGCCGTAGAGGCGGTCCAGGATGCGGCGCGTCTCCTGCGCCTGCACCAGGTCCATGTCCAGGTCGCGGGTCCGATCCAGCGCCTCCAGGACGGCCTTCTTGGTGATCTCGTTGAAGACCATCCGCTTGACGGGCACCTTCGGCTTGAGCGCCTCGACCAGGTGCCAGGAGATGGACTCGCCCTCGCGGTCCTCGTCCGTCGCCAGCAGCAGTTCGTCGGCGTCCTTCAGTTTCCGCTTCAACTCGGTCACGACCTTGCCCTTGCCCCGGATGGTGACGTAGTAGGGCTGGAAGTCGTGCTCCACGTCCACGGCGTAGTCGGCCCAGGGCTTGTCCTTGATGGACTCGGGGATCTGGGACTTGCTGCTGGGGAGGTCGCGGATGTGGCCGACGCAGGAGTCGACCTCGAAGCCGTCCGGCAGGTACTGCTTGAGCTTCTTGATCTTGGTCGGCGACTCGACGATGACGAGCTTGGACATCGGCTGGACCGCCGCGACACGGGGCGACGGTAAAAGCGATGGGGGTGGCGGCGTGGCGGCGGAGGCCCCC
>JANQNI010000258.1 GCA_028289805.1 Thermoplasmatota archaeon
ACGGCATCCCCGACGCACTGCGCCCGCGCCTCTTCCAGCCCTTCAGCCGCCTCGACGACGACCCCCGCCCCGGCACCGGCCTGGGCCTCTACATCAGCAACGGCATCGCCGAACTGCACGGCGGCCGGATGCGCCTCGCCCCCAGCCGCCACAAGCGGGGCGCACGCTTCGAGCTGGTGCTGCCGCGACATCCCGCCGGCGCGCCGAAGGACGATGCGGAAGAGGCGGAAGCGGGGCAGGGGGAGAAGGTGGAAGGAGCGGACGCCCAAGACGCCCGCACGGTGGATGCGTCGCCGTAGGGGACGGACTCAGGCGATGCCGCCGAAGAGGAGCGCCTTACAGGAATTCCACGCCGCCGGCGCCACCGCTCGCGACCTTCCGTTCGTGCAAGCACGAACGGAGGAGGGCCCCGGTCGGCGGTCGGGCTGTCGTTCCTTACAGGAACTCCATCCCGCCAGCGCCACCGCTCGCGACCTTCTTCACCGCCGTCTGTCCGAGCTGTTCGGCCAGCCGGTCGTAGTACTTGACCACGTCGTCGGTGACGCTGCTGCGGACGTGGCGCAGGGCCTCCTCGAAGTGGTTCTTCGAGACGGCGCGCGCCTTGCGGTCCTCGCGCAGGGCGATCATGGCGGCCTCGCGGCACAGGGCCTCCAGGTCGGCGCCGACGTAGCCCTTGGTGAGCTTGCCGATCTCCTTCAGGTCCACGTCCTTGTTGAGGGGCATGCCCTCCGAGTGGACGTTCAGGATGGCGCGGCGGGCCTCCTCGTCGGGGGCCGTGACCTTGATGAGGCGGTCGAAGCGACCGGCGCGCAGGAGACCGTTGTCGAGGATGTCGGGACGGTTGGTGGCGCCGATGACGACGACGCCCTCCATGCCCTCCATGCCGTCCATGCTGGTCAGGAGCTGGTTGACCATGCTCTCGGTGACGTGGCTGCCCTCGTAGGCGCCGCGGCGGGGCGCGATGGCGTCCACCTCGTCGAGGAAGACGATACTGGGGCTGCTCTGCTTGGCCTTCTTGAAGATCTCGCGGATGGCCTTCTCGGACTCGCCGACCCACTTCGAGAGCACCTCGGGGCCCTTGACGCTGAGGAAGTTGGCGCCGGACTCGTTGGCGACGGCCTTGGCCAGCAGCGTCTTGCCGGTGCCGGGCGGGCCGTACAGGAGGATGCCCCGCGGCGGGCGGATGCCCATGCGCTCGAAGCTGTCGGGGTCTTCCAGGGGCCACTCGACGGCTTCCTTGAGCTGCTGCTTGACCTCCGACAGGCCGCCGACGGAGTCCCACGTCGTGGTGGGGACCTCGACCAGGAACTCGCGCAGGGCGCTGGGGTCGACCATCTTCAGCGCCTCCTTGAAGTCGTCCATGGTGACGCACATGCGCTCCAGGATCTCGGCGGGCACGGGCTCGTCTAGGTCGATCTCGGGCAGGTAGCGGCGCAGCGCCTTCATGGCGGCCTCGCGGGCCAGGGCCATCAGGTCGGCGCCGACGAAGCCGTAGGTCATGCCGGCCAGTTCGTCCAGGTCGACGTCCTCGTCCGTCGGCATGTTGCGCGTCTGGATGAGGAGGATCTCGAGGCGGCCGTCCTTGTCGGGAACGCCGATCTCGATTTCGCGGTCGAAGCGGCCCGGCCGGCGCAGCGCCTCGTCGACGCTGTCGGGGCGGTTGGTGGCGCCGATGACGATGATCTTGCCGCGGCCCTTCAGGCCGTCCATCAGCGTCAGCATCTGCGACACGACGCGGCGCTCCACCTCGCCCTGGACCTCCTCGCGCTTGGGGGCGATGGAGTCCATCTCGTCGATGAAGACGATGCTGGGGGCGTTCTTCTCGGCCTCCTCGAAGGTCTTGCGCAGGTTCTCCTCGGACTGGCCGTAGAACTTGCTCATGATCTCGGGGCCGTTGATGGTGTAGAACTGGGCGCCGGCCTCGTTGGCGACCGCCTTGGCGATCATCGTCTTGCCGGTGCCGGGGGGGCCGTACAGCAGCACGCCCTTGGGGGGGTCGATGCCGAGGCGGTCGAACAGCTCGGGGTGCTTCAGCGGCAGCTCGATCATCTCGCGGACGTTTTGGAGCTCGTCGCGCAGGCCGCCGATGTCCTCGTAGCTGATGCTGGGGGCGGCCGCAGCCTGGGCGGCGGCCTCCTCGTTGACCTTGATGGTCGTCTCCTCGTTGATCAGCACGATGCCCTTGGGGTTCGTCTGGACGATGCTGAACGGGAGGGCGTTGCCAAACAGCGCGATGTTGGGGACGACGACGATGTCGCCCTGGACCACGGGGCGCTTCAGGAGGCCGCGCTTGGCCAGGGCGTCGATGCCCTCGCCGAACTGGATCTGCTGGTCCTGGCTGATGGCCGGCGCGAGGGTGACGGCCTTGGCGGGCTTGACCTCCGCCTTCTTGATGGTCACCTTGTCGCCGATGGACACGCCGGCGTTCTTGCGCGTCAGGTTGTCGATGTGGATGATCCCCTTGCCCTCGTCGCCGGGGTGGCTGCGCCAGACGACGGCGGCCGTCTGCTTGGAGCCGTGGATCTCGATGATGTCGCCGGGGCTTAGGTTCAACTCAACGCGGGTCTGGCCGTCGAGGCGGGCGCGGCCGTAGCTGACGTCCTGTTGGAGGGCTTCGACGACGCGCAGGGTGGCTTCGGTCTTCGGCATGGGAGCAACCTGAATGAGTTAGCGCTTCTATAAGAAGTCGGAGGTATCGGCCAGGGAGGAACGAGACCGCCGACGCAGCGCACGCAGGACATCCCTCCTGCTCCACATAAAGAACGTGCATGGGGGCCGGCGGAGGGGCGGACCCGTCCACCGCAGCGCCCCAAAACCTCAAATCGACGCAGAGGGCACGGACGCACGTGCAGGAAGCAACGCGGCAGGCGGACCATGCGCCCGCGGATGGCCCCGACGCCAACGCCGGTGCCGGCCCCCGCATCGAGTTCCGCCACAAGGCCCGCTTCATCTGGAAGAACGCGCTCCTGCTCATCACCTTCGTCGCCCTCATCCCCATCCTGCTCTACCAGGACGTTCTGGGCGCCCAGGTCTACCTCTGGTTCCTCGTCGGCGTCCACGCCCTCGGGCTCTTCATCTTCGCCTGGGGCGTCGGCCGCCACGACATCGCCCCCAGCATGAAGGGGTTCCTGGGACGCCTGGCCGGCCTCGCCACCGTCACGCTCCTGTTGTGGATCGCCAGCAAGGGCCTGAACACCGAGTTCGGCAGCCTGCTGTTCTGGGGCAGCCTGTTCGCCCTCTGGGCCATCCACAGCGCCGGACTCCTGCTGCTGCACCTGCGCGGACGCAAGGAGACGAGCTGCCCGTTCGTGCCGGAGTAGGCCCGCACCGACGCTCCGCGCGGCGCCGTGCCCCACGCCCAGTCGAAGAGTCCGCGACGCACGCGTCCACGTCGCCGCGCAGCGAGGCGTGGGCGGCGGCCTCACCGGCGGCGGGCCCAGGCCACCAGGAGACCCAGGAGGACCCAGCCGCCGGGAAGCGGCGCGTCCTGCCCGGACCGCCCGACCTCCACAGCGGGCTCCTGCGACTCGAAGACGAGGGGAGCCGGCTCTGCAACGGCGGAGGGCCCCACGGAGGACTCCGCGAGCGTGCCGCCCACGAGGGGCACGTCCGAGACCGCGTCCGCGGCAGCCGGGACGGGGTCTGGGGTCGGAGCGTCGTCCGGGGCACCGTCTTGCCCGTCGTAGGCCGGGTCGGCGCCGGACCCGTCGTCCGCGTCCGCGTCCGCCCCGGC
>JANQNI010000316.1 GCA_028289805.1 Thermoplasmatota archaeon
CCCGGCCTCGGCGGCTCCGTGGTTGCCGATGGGGTGGACCGGCAGGCTCGGCTGGCCGCTGGCGGCGCGGTGGCGGCTCAGGAACCACACGGCGCCGACGGGCCACCCCAGTTCCAGCAGGTCGTCGCCCAGCGCCTCGTCGAAGATGGTCGGCCCGTCCACCTCCACCAGCACGTCGTAGCCACGCTGGTGCATGGGGTGGCCGCGAAACGTCGATCCGGTGTCGACCCAGTCCCCCGTTTCCAGGAGGCAGTCGCGGATGTTCAGGGAGGCCGAGTCCGAGCGGCTTGCGACCAGGACGCGCACGGCCGGCGAGGCGGGGGCTACCGCTTAAGCGCCTTGACAACGCGCGGCCCCGGCACCGCCTTCCAGACGGCGCGCTTGAGGTAGTGCCGTCCCAGCATCAATCCCAAACCCACGATCACGTAGGCGGCGAAGTGGTGGTTCTTGGTGCGGCCCGCCGGCATCACCTTGCCGGGCTTGGTGCCGGTGATGGGGACGAAGGCGTCGTTGATGTGCCGCGTCGGGAGGCCGTGGCGGGCCAGGATCTCTCCGATCTCCTCGTGGGCGCCGCGCCGGTGGCTCCAGAGGTGCTGCACGAACTTGTTGGACAACTCCACCTCCGACTCCAGGCGGCCGTCCTTGAAGGCCCGGATGTGGATCTGCATGTCGTCGGGCTCCTGCCGGATGACGCCCCACACCATGCCGGGCTTGCGCGCCTGCTTCAGGTCGCGCTTGAAGCCCTCGGCGAGGAAGACCGCCTTGGCGCTCAGCAGCCACACGCGGATGTCGTGTGGGATGCCCTTGGTCTCCTCGGCCATGAAAATCGATGGGCGGCTCACCGGTTTGACCCTTTTGCTCGACCCCGTGGGCCGCCTCGGTGGCTGCATCCTGACCCATGCCCTGATGAACGCACCCGGGCGTGGCGCCTCCGTGTCCGCCGCCGGGCCCCCGCCCGCTCCCGACTCCACGCCCTGTCCGCATTGCGCCGCCGACGTGCCGGTGCCCGACGACGTGGACGAGGGCACGTGCCCGGCCTGCGGGGCCGCGCTGCGCTTCGTGGACGCCCCGCAGCGGCCCTGCGACGGCTGCGGCGCCCCCGTGCTCCTGCCGCCCGGCGCCGCCGCGGTGACGTGCCCTTCATGCGGTCTCCTGCAGGCCGTGCAGGCCGGCCGCGGCGTCGTGGTGGAGGTCCGCTGTCCGCGCTGCCGGCGCCGGTTGCGCTTCCCGCCGGGCATCGGGCACACCACGTGCCCCCATTGTGCAGTGGCAATGGACGTGAAGCAAGGGTGATATGGTTCCTCCTGGATGAAGGAACCGTATGGCACGGCCACTCACCGAACACTCCACCAAGCTGCGCACCGGCAAGGGCGCCCGGACCCCGAGCGACGCCGCGCCGCACGCACCGGCCCGCTCCCGCGTCCTGGAGCCGGTGGATGGCGGCCGTCTGCGCCGCATCGTCTTCGAGGGCTCCGAACGCCCGGCGTCCACCCCCGAGCCCATGCCCGCGCACCACGAGGCGTCCGCGTGGCGCAGCCGCAGCGGCGACGACATCGACGACATCCGCTTCGAGGTGGACAACCTCCACCGCACGCGCAGCCGCAGCAAGCCCCTGGACCTCGACGCCCCCATGGAGACCGGCTCCGTCTACGAGACGGACCGCGGCGCCATCCGGGAGGCACGCCAGGGCGACCGCCGCGTGCTCTACACCGCCCGCCGCACCGACGCGGGCGTCGAGGAACGCCGCTTCACGTCCAACCTCGTGGACATGGTGCTGGCCAAGAAGACGCCCGTCGAGGAGGAGACGGTCGTCGAGGAGAGCGTCGAGTACGTCCCCCGGCGCCGCCGCGTCGTGGAAGAGCTCCCCGTCGACGTGCCCGAGAGGGCCGGCTCGGAGTCCGCCACCTACCAGCCGCAGTGCGTCGCGGTGACCCGGAGCGGCCTGCAGTGCCGCAACTCCGCCAAGGGCGGCAGCGAGCTGTGCGGGAGCCACCAGGACTACACGCCCGCCTCCCTGGCCGACCTGACGGACACCGAGCCCGCGGTGGCGGGCGCCGAGGACACCAAGGCCGGCGGCGGCAAGAAGCACGCCGTGGGCGGCAAGCAGGCCCAGTGCGGCGCCTACACCAAGGACGGCCTCCAGTGCCGCAACAGCAGCCGCAAGGGCAGCAAGTACTGCGTCACCCACAAGGGCTACCGCGCCCCCACCCGCGCCCAGCTCGAGGCCCGCCTCGACACCAAGCCCCGCTGGGCCCAGGCGCCGGACACGATGCCGACTGTTAACTAGGCTTTATTTATCAGGTCGCCTTACAGACTTGTAGACCTCCCGCCAATGACTAAGTATACCTTACGTCTAACAGCGGGAGAGAACTGAGTCGGCAGGAGCCCGAACGGGAGCCATACCCTCAAACTCAAAACACTGAGGACAAACTCATGTGGCGCGGATACTAGACCCGAACCAACAATCTTCCCCCCTCTTCCTCCGCCCCCAAACGTTATTGTGTATCCTCTGTTGGCTGCGCGTGTGGCTTCTTGGAGAGACCGCCCTCCGGGACACTACGGTTCGGTTCGATTCCACCTTACTACGGGCGGAACGTCAGCACTCATTATGGCCGCTGTCATAGCGACGTGGGTGCTCTTCGACACTAAACGAGGCGCTATCGAAGCGCTGGCCCCAATCGGCGGTGGCGCAGTGGTTCTTTATGCAGCACTCTATGCATCTGAATCCCTCCGCCACACAATCGGAAGATCAAAGGCCCAAAATGCATTTTCAATCCTCTCAAGATTTGACGAAGAAGATTTCTTAAAGACGAGAACTTTTGTGGAAAAGCATTTGGAAGAAAATCATTTAGGTGGAAAAGAAATAAATGATCTTCTCGAAAACTATCCTATAAGCAGAAGGAGATTGCGAGCCTTACTCGGCTACTTTGAAGATATGGCATTAGCGATTGAAACTCGGCACGCAGACGAACTAATATTGTTTAGATCCATGCGAGGCGTGTTAGTCAACCACGTTGGTTGTTTGAGACCCTATATCGAATATCAACAGAATATCAAAAACGATGATAAAATTTTTTGCGAGTCGATTAGACTCTGCAATGCATGGTCTGAGAATAAATCTTTGATTGACGGTGAGCTTTTGATTAACGAGGGCTGACAGCTTAGTGGCAATCCTGCCAAGGCTCCGTCGCCAACGTTCAAGAAGGCGTACGGGTGGGAAACCCCCGTGCTGGAAGTCCTGCACCGCGACGGCCGTGCCCGCATCGCCTCCTGGCAGCCCAGCGACGAGCACGTCGTGACGAGTCCCTGCCTCGTCGTCCCCGAGACGCGCCAGGTCCCGTTGCCGCCGTGGACGGAGGTATCCGTCACGCGCACGCCCACGGGCCGCGACGGCGTCGTGGAACTGGTCAGCGCCGGGACGTGGTTCTACGAGGACGAGGACGCATCCAGTCCCCTGGGCCTCGTGGTGCGCCCGCCGCAGCCGGGCCCGACGACGCAGGTGCAGGTGGTCCCCGTGGGCGAGGAACTGGCCGTCTTCCACGACGCCGCCGGTTGGGCCAGCAACCCCGAGAAGCTGGTGCCCGCCCTCGTGGAGGCCCGCCGTGAGGCGACCCCCGGCCGCCTCCTGTGGGCCCCCGGCCTCGGCGTCCCCGCCGACTACGCCGTCTGGTCGTGGCTCGGCGTGGACCTCTTCGACGCCAGCCCCCTGATGCTGGCCGCCGCGCGCGGCGTCGCCCTCACCGTCGACGGCCCCCTGCCGAAGGCGGATGCGGAGGCGCTCTACGGCGACGGCGCGCCCTGGGACACCGCCGCCCTCACCGCCTTCAACCTGGAGCAGGCGAGCCTCGAGCTGCGCCGCGTCCAGCACGCCGTGCGCACCGGCTCGCTGCGCCAACTCGCCGAGCGCCGCGCCCCGACCCACCCGGACACGGTCGCCCTGCTGCGCCGCTTCGACGCCGAGCACGGCTTCCTGGAGGCCGCCGCCCCCGTCCACGCTGCGCCGGAGGTGCCCTGCATGACGTGGGACTCCCTCTGGATGCCCGCCGTGGAGCGCTTCCGCCGCCGCGTGCGCGACGCCTACACGCCGCCCGCCTCCGCGGACGTCCTGGTGCTGCTGCCGTGCTCGGCGCGCAAGCCGTACCGCCTGAGCAAGACGCACCGCTACTTCCAGCGCGCCCTCGACGACTCCGGCGTGCGCCACCGCGTCCATGAGGTCATGGTCACCTCACCCCTGGGCCTCGTGCCCCGCGAGCTGGAGGACATGCACCCCGCCAACAAGTACGACGTGCCCGTCACGGGCCACTGGAACGGCGACGAGGAGGAGCTGATCCGCACCCAGCTGGCGGCCCTGCTGGAGGCCGGCGACTACAAGCACGTCGTCGCCCACGTGCCCGCCTCCACGTTCACGTTCCTGCGCGACCTCCTGCCCGACGGCGCCCTGCACACCGCCCACGGCCGCCCCAGCAGCAAGGCGGACTGCGACCGGTTGCGCGACGTGCTGCGCAACATCAAGACCGCCGACCCCCGCAAGAACGCCCCCGGCTTCACGGACGCCAAGGCGCGCAAGCTGGAGGACGTGCAGGGCATCGCCTCCTTCCAGTTCGGCGCCGAGGTCGCGGAGGAACTGTGCGCCGGCGGCACCGCCACCGGCCGCGTCCCCTACGTCAAGCTCACCGGCCCCGACGGCAAGCAGCGCGGCCAGACCAGCCCCGAGCGCGGCCTCCTGAGCCTGACGCTGGCGGGGGCGGAGGTGGTCGCCCGGCACGAGACCAAGCGCGTCCACATCGGCGACTTCTGGATCCGCAAGACCGGCAGCCTGTTCGCCGTGGGCGTCGACGGCGCCGACGCGGACGTGCGCCCCGGCGACGACGTGGTCGTCGTCCACGGCGACGAGGTGCGCGGCTGCGGTCAGGCGCTCATGTCGGCCGAGGAGATGGCCAGCGCCCGGCGCGGCGTCGCCGTGCAGCTCCGGCACATCGTCAAGGAGCCCAAGAAGACGGCGACCCCCCAGGAGGTGGCCGCGTGAGCGCCGCGTCCGGGCCCGGCGCCGACGCCACCGTCGTCGGCATCGCCAAGGTCATCGACCAGGACGTCGTCAACCCGGCCCTCAACGACGAGGCCCGCGCCATCCGCGCCGACATCCCCATGCGCCAGGACCCGGGCGACCTGGAGGACTACATCCGCTGCTGGAGCGAGGACGACGTTCTGGACGGGAAGCCGTGCCGCGCGCTCGTGGTCATCCTCAAGACCCGCGGCTGCACCTGGGCCCTGGCCGGCGGCTGCACCATGTGCGGCTACGCCAACGAGAGCGCCTGGTCCAAGGTGTCCAACGACCAACTGGTGCGCCAGTTCGAGAAGGCGTGGCGCAAGTACGACGGCGAGGAACTGGTGAAGATCTACACCTCGGGGAGCTTCATCGACCCCAAGGAGATCCCCGTCCCCGCCCAGCAGCGCATCCTCGACCTCGTCGGCATGGGCCCCAAGAAGGTCGCCTTCGAGAGCCTCCCTGGCTTCATCCAGCCCGGCACCTTCGAGGCCATCGCCGGCCGCGTGCAGCGGCTGGAGGTCGGCGTCGGCGTCGAGAGCAGCAACCACCGCGTGCTGCGCGACGCCGTCAACAAGGGCCACGGCTTCGACACCTTCCCCCGCGCCGCCGCCATCTGCAAGGAGCACGGCGTCTCCGTCAAGGCCTACCTGATGTGCAAGCCCCCCTTCCTCAAGGAGAGCGACGCGCTCACGGACAGCACGCAGACCATCATCGACGCCGCCCCCCACAGCAACGTCGTCAGCCTGAACCCCACCAACATCCAGGGCCGCACCGTCGTCGACGCCCTGTACCGGCGCGGCAGCTACCGCGCCCCCTGGCTCTGGACCCTCGTGCAGGCGCTGCTGGACGGCCGCACGGTGGCGGAGGAGGCCGGCTTCGACCAGATTCTGAAATCCGACGTCATCGCCGCCGGCCAGGACCGCGGCGCCCACAACTGCGGCGCCTGCGACGAACGCGTCGGCAAGTACCTCAAGAAGTACAAGGACACCCAGGACAAGAAGTGGCTCGCGGAGTGCCTGGAGCGCGTCCGGTGCGACTGCCGCTACGAGTGGGAACTGGTGCGGGAACTGGGGCCGCTGGTGCCGGGGTACGCGGGGCTGTAGGGCAAGACCCAAGTAGATAATTCACCCATTATCCGCCGATGGAGACGCTCACCACGGCCAAGGTCCTCCGGTGGGGCAACAGCTACGGCATCCGCCTCTCCAAGCACGACTTCGAGCGGGCGGGCCTCGTCGTCGGCTCCGAGGTGGCCATCCAGCTCGTCACCCAGGAGGACACCATCGACGTGCCGTTCTTCACCTTCCGCAGCGGCCACGCCGACACCAGCGCGGACCACGACGAGGTCCTGTACGGCCGACACCGCACGGTCCACGGCGACGCACCGGACGCCGAGGACGACTGATGGCCATCGCCCGCGTCGCGGACACCAGTTGGCTCTACGCGCTCTTCGACGCCGACGACGCCCACCACGAGACGGCCGCCGCCGAGGTGCGAACCCCGCTCATCACCCTCGTTCCGACGGCCATCCTGAACGAGACCCTCGACCTCGTCAAGTACCGCGCCGGCAAGGATGCTGCCCGGAAAGCCTTGGAGAGCCTGGAATCGTTTCCGCACTTCGACCTCTGGTTCCAAATCGACGCTCGGGACGCGGTGCGGGTGTGGGCGGAACACCGCCACCTCTCCTTCCACGACGCCCACGCCGTCGCACTGGCCCGCAAGACCGGCTTCCCCCTCCAGACCTTCGATCGACGGCAGGCCGCCGCCGTCTGACAACACCCAAAGCCCACCGCACCTTCCCCCGCCCGTGCCTTGGCTCACCGTCCAGGAGAAACTCCCCCACACCTGGATTCGCCCCGCCCTGCGCACCCTCAAGGCCGCCGGCGTCGACGCCCGCGCCGAGGACGGCCGGCTGGAGGTCCCCGACACGGCCGAGTCCCGCGCCGCCCTGCGCGTCGGCGCCGAGTTGCAGGAGGCCAACGAACTCATCCGCGGCCTCGCCAACGAGCTGGGCCGCCCCGCGGTGCCGTACAAGCCCTTCGAGCCCTACGTGCTGACGGCCGCCCTGCTGCGCGCCCGGCCCCGCGAGGGCGCCGACGACGGACCGCGGGCGTGGACGCGCGTGTGCCACGAGGTCATCTGGGCGCAGGCGTTCCCGAACGCCAACCACCGCTCCACGGTCTTCTGGCTCCAGAGCCGCATGGCGCCCCCGGGCTCCACCATCCACCACGCCGAGACCCTGGAGGAGGAGATGGACGCCTACCTGCACGACTCCAAGGCCCTCATCCACGAGCGGGAGCACCGGCCGGACCAGGCGCGGCTCAAGCGGGAACATCTGGAGCGCACGAAGGCGTTCATCGCCACGTGGCTCGCCCACATGGCCAACGGCGACGGGACCCAGCCCGGT
>JANQNI010000337.1 GCA_028289805.1 Thermoplasmatota archaeon
AAGGCCCTCTGGGACGCCTGGGGCCAGGACCCGCGCCGCGTCATCGCCGGCCGCACCGACCTCGTCGGCTACTGGGCCTTCACCCGCCTGCACCGCGTCGAACTGCCCCACCACGGCCAGGACACCACCTGGCCCAGCTGCAACCTCGCCTACCCCCGCGCCCTCTTCGAGGAGCTGGGCGGCTTCGACGCTGATTTCGTCACCGCCGAGGACATCGACCTCAACTTCCGCGCCGTCGAGGCCGACGCCACCATTCGCCACGCCCCCGACGCCATCGTCTACGCCCGCGCCCGCGAGTCCGTCGGCGGCTTCCTGAAGCAGGCCTACTGGAACGGCTACGGACGCAAGCAACTCACCCAGAAGCACGGCCGCCTCTGGCACCAGTACCGCCCCACCGAACTCCTGCGCCTCCAGGGCGGCTCCCTCTGGGGCGTGGCCCGCATGGGCTTCGGCTTCCTCGGCTACGCCTCCGCCAAGCTGGGACGCAAGCCCCCGCGTCGCGCACCCCCGTCCACGCCCGGACCCGCCCCGACCCCCGGAGCCCGCCCATGAAGGTCACCCTCGTCATCCCCACCCTCAACGAAGAGCAGGGCATCGGCCCCACCCTCGACGCCGTCGACACCGCCGCCTTCGAGGCACGCGGCTGGACGTGGGACTTCCTCATCGTCGACGGCGACAGCCGCGACCGAACGCGGGAGGAGGCCGAGGCGCGCGACGCCCGCGTCCTCGTCGAACCCCGCCGCGGCTACGGCCGCGCATACAAGACCGGCTTCGACGCCGCCGACGGCGACGTGCTCGTCACCGGGGACGCCGACGGCACCTACCCCTTCGACCAGGTCCACCACTACATCGACCACCTCCTCGACCACGACCTCGACTTCGTCACCTGCGACCGCTACGGTCGCCTGCACAAGGGCGCCATGAGCCCCAAGCACAAGCTCGGCAACTTCGTGCTGAGCACCACGCTGCGCGCCCTCTTCCGGCTGCGGCTGCGCGACTCGCAAAGCGGCATGTGGATCATCCGCCGCTCGGCGCTGGATCGAATCCCTTACCCGGAGTTGCCGGACGGCATGGCGTTCTCGCAGGAAATCAAGATCGAGGCGTTCCGGCGCGACGACGTGGCGGCCGAAGAGATTCCGTCGGAGTTGCATCCGAGGATCGGGGAGGCCGTCATCGAGTCGTGGCGGGACGGGTTCGGGAACCTGGGCGCGTTGTGGCGGAAGCGGTTTCGGGTGAAGGGGTGAATGCGCCAGACGGAATTTCGAAACGCGGGCTACAACCTTCAAGAAATCCGTGCAGATGGTCTGCCGCTCGCCCCATGAACCGCGTGGGGCGAGCGGTGAAACCATGAAGACGAAAGCGAAAACCTCGAGCCTGGCCTTGGTGGCACTTGTAACCGCCGTTTCCTTGATGCCCTCCGTGGGGGCGCACGACCCCGGCAGATCTCCTGCCGGCTTGTCCCCGCCATGTGACCGTCTCGTCTGGGGGCCGAGCCTTGCCGAGTTCAGCGTGGGGACCTGCAACGGTGAGGATGAGGGTACGTTCACCTGCGTGTATGTCGAATTGATGCCTCCGTTCGTGCGGAGTCCCGGTGCGTGCTTCCATGCCCACGAAACCAAGGAGAATGATGAAGGTGAGAAGGAGATGGAAGATCCGTACCTTTGCGGCGGCGATCTCTACGAAGGACGGCTCGTGCTCCGTCGCTCGTGCTCGGCGATTCCAGTCGGAGATGTTCTGGGCCGACCGATTCCGGCGCTGTGCAGCAACCCTGTTGAAAGCGTCTGCATCGACTTGGAAGGCGGTAGCTTGCCCAACCCCTTCGGCTTCTTGGCCGTGAGCACTGCGTCGGGTCCAGACGGCCTCGAATACCACCCTTCGCAGGCGGACGAAATTACGTGCTACGAGCGGGTGACGGTCCAGGGCGGGGTGACACAAACAATTGATTATGAGGTGTGCACCTGGGGTTCATCGCGTTACAGTGAGGGTCCCTCCTGGAGGTGTGCCGGTTTGATTGATCATCGCCGTCACGGGCACTGGATGGGGTATGGCGTGTGCACGGTGCGCTACTACGATGAGTCTGGCAGCCATGACTGCGTGGTGTTTGCGGGCATCACCCTGTCTGGCTACTGCCTCCTGGAGTGATGGCTGGCCGTCCCCCGACGCGGCCGGTGTATCTCGTGCCGTTGACGGGATCCTTTCCCCCCTCCCTCCTGGTTGCCTCCGGGCCCACCCGTTCCTGCAACGCCGTGGATGTTCGTTAGGCCCGCTCCCGGTCCACGGGTTCCAACCCCTCCACGTCACACCCCAGCTCCCGACAAAGCGCCTCGTGCAGGTCCACGATGCGCTTCCCGGCCGCGCCCAAGCCCTTCCGTTCGTACTTGGCCACCACCTCGTCCACGGTCAACCGCTTCGTGCCGGTGAACAGGTTGTCTGCGTGGGCCACGATGCGTTCCTCCAACGAGCGAGGAACGTAGTCTCGCGCCGGCAACCCCGCCGCCTCGGCCTCGTCCGGCACCAGCCCGGCGCCGGTGTGCGTCTCGACGACGCGGCACACGGGTTCGGGCCACGGGGGCGGCTGGCGCAGCAGGTCGGCGCCGACGGGGGCGTGGTCGAGGCCCTGCGTCTTGCATCGTCCGATGTCGTGCAGGAGGGCGCCGACGCTGACCAACTCCACGTCCACATCCAGGCCCATGACCTGGGCCTGCTTCGCCATGGCGACGGCGAGGCCCTCGACGGCGCGCACGTGCTCCAGCACCCACGTGGGGGGTGCGGCCGTGACGATGCGGTCCCAGGCGGCGGCCCGGTCGTGGCTACGCGGTGACGTAGGGCTCCAGTTCGGAGATGCGCTCACGCAGGGACTCCAGGACCTGCTGGTTGTCGAGGGGCTGCATCGGTTCCTGGCACACGGGGCAGTGGAAGCCGATGTCCATGGCGTCCTCGAAGACCATGCGGCGGTGCAGGCTGTCGCAGGCGTAGTACTCGTGGTCCTCCTCGAACTTCAGTTGCTTCTGGAGGTGCGTGAGTTCGTCGGCCCAGCGGCGGCGCAGGATGAGGCCGACCTCGTCGAGGTCCATGCGCCACGTGAATGTCTCCCACCCGGCCTTGTCCGTGTCCTTCTCGTATTCGGCGGCGTGGGCTTCCATGAGGCGGTAGAGGACCTTGCGCACCTCGGACGGCTTGCGCTCCGAGTAGTGCTCCAGCACGTCGACGCCGCTGATGGGCTCGTTCTCCTGGAGGTAGCGGGCCAGCTCCATGCCCTCCTCGCCCACCTCCTCGAAGAGGTAGCGCTGGATCTCGGGGTCTTCCAGGGTCGGCTTCCAGTCGGGTCCTCGGATCGCCACGGTTGTTCCCACCCACAGACTCTGGGGGGCTGGATAACGGTTTGGCAATGGTCCCTCGGGGCGCGTTCCCCTGGTCGGCGGGCCTACTCTTGCGCGTCGGCGGGGCCCTCGACGCGCTTGCCGTGGGCGGTGGGCACGACGCGCACCTCGGCGCCCTCGAACGCGTCGGACTCCCAGGCGCCGCCGCGGATGCGGTCCAGCAGCAGGGCGAGGGCGGCGACCTCGGAGTGGGGCTGGTTGCCGACGGCGACGTTCTCGTCGGCGAGGCGGTAGAGGTCGCCGGGCACCTTCTCGGCGCCCACGACGACGAGCACGTCCGTCCCGCGCGCCCGGACGTCGGGGACCGCCTCGGCGAGGGGGCGGCCGTACATGGTCAGGTGGACGACCTGGCCGCCGGCGTCCTTCCACCGCTTCACGACGCCCTTCCAGCCGGTGCCGTG
>JANQNI010000069.1 GCA_028289805.1 Thermoplasmatota archaeon
TCGAGGGCCGCACCGCCGTCGACGGCGACCGCCCCATCAACCCCAGCGGCGGCCTCAAGGCCAAGGGCCACCCCGTCGGCGCCACCGGCGCCGGCCAAATCGTCGAGGTCTACGAGCAACTGCTCGGGGAGGCCGGCGGCCGCCAGGTCGACGGCGCCCTGCGCGCCATGACCCACAACGTCGGCGCCACCGGCGGCACCGTCGTCACGAACATCCTCTCCCGGAGGAACTGAGCATGGACGCCAAGACCGTCACCGACGCCCACGCCGCCCACCGCCCCCTCCTCTCCATGCAGGAGCAGCAGGAGAAGCTGCGCGACGGCGAGATCTGGGGCTTCCACTGCGACGCCTGCGGCTACGAACAATTCAGCCCCATGCTGCGCTGCCCCAAGTGCCGCAAGTCCGACCTCTCGACGCGGCAGTTCAGCACCACCGGCAAGGTCGTCAGCTACACCATCCAGAGCGTCGCCGCGGAGCAGTTCATGAACGAGACGCCGTTCGCCTTCGCCATCATCGACCTCGACGACGGCCCCCGCATCAGCGGCTGGGTGCCCTGGGTCGCCCGCCCGGACGACCTCCCCCTCGGCGCCACCGTGGAGTTCACGCCGAGCTACAAGCCGGGGATGATGTTCGAGAAGAAAGGCTGAGCGTAGCGAAGTCTTTCTTCTCGCAGCGAGGGCCCGATAGGGCCCGAGTTCGAGACGTCCTGAGCGAAGCAAAGGACTTCTCGGACCCGCCCCAGCCGCGCTTGCGCGAGTGGGTGCGGTTCGAGAAGAAAGGATGCGTGCAGCAAGGCCCTGCGCGCGGCCCCGGCCGGTCTTCGGAAGCACCCCCGTGCATCCAGAACCACTCCTTTTTCTTCCCCGTTTCCTTCGTCGCCCCAATGGCATTCCCCTGGGTTCCGGTCCTCGTCGGCGTCGCCGTCGTGATCCTGGTCTTCTGGGTCATCGGGCTCTACAACAAGTTCGTGCGCCTGGAGAACCGCATCGACAACGCCTGGGCCCAGATCGACGTGCAGCTCCAGCGGCGCGGCGAACTGATTCCCAACCTGATGGAGACGGTCAAGGGGTACATGAAGCACGAGCGGGAGACCCTGGAGTCGGTCACGAACGCCCGCGCGGCGCTCATGAAGGCCACCGACCCCGCCAGCAAGATGGCTGCGGAGGGCATCCTGGAGCAGGCCCTGGGCCGCCTCTTCGCCGTCGCCGAGGCGTACCCGGACCTGAAGGCCAACACCAACTTCCTCCAGCTCCAGGACGAGCTGACGCACACGGAGAACAAGATCGCCTTCACGCGCCAGCACTACAACGACTCCGTGCTGGCCTACAACAACGCCGTCGAGCAGTTCCCCGCCAACCTCGTCGCCAAGGCCACCGGTCGCCAGGAGAAGGCGATGCTGGAGGTGCCGGAGGAGACGAAGGCGGTGCCGAAGGTCCAGTTCTAGGCTCCCATGGACGAACGCTGGCTCCTGGAGGACCAGATCCGCCACAACCGGCGCGCCACCGTCTGGTTGTTCGTCGTCGTCTTCGCCGTGTTGTGGGGCCTCGTGCTCTCCGTCGGCATCCTGCTGGGCTACCCGCCCGTCCTGACGGCCGGCTTCGCCCTCGTCTTCGGCGTCGTCTACCTGCTGACGGCCAGCGGCTTCAGCGTCGAGGCCATCCTGCGCAGCGCCCGCGCCCGGCCGGCCAATCCCCAGGTGCGGCAGGAGAAGCTGCTGCTCTACAAGGTGGAGGAACTGGCGCTGGCCGCCGGCATCCCCGTCCCCAAGACCTACGTCACGCCGAGTCGAGACCTCAACGCCTTCGCCACGGGGCGCAAGCCGGAGGAGGGCGTCATCGCCGTCACCCAGGGCGCCCTGGACGCGCTGGACCAGGAGGAGCTGGAGGGGGTGCTGGCGCACGAGATGAGCCACATCCTCAACCAGGACATCCGCGTCCAGACGTACGCCATCGCCCTCATCGGCATCATCGCCATGATCGCGGAGATGGTGTGGTGGGGCATGATCTTCGGCCGCGGCGGCGACCGGCGCGGCGGCGACCCCCGCGTCCAGTTGGTCCTGTTCGTGGTCGCCCTCGCCTTCATCATCCTGGCGCCGCTGCTGAGCCGCCTCGTCTACATGGCCATCAGCCGCAACCGGGAGTACCTCGCCGACGCCAGCGGCGCCCGGCTGACGCGCAACCCCGACGGCCTGGCGCGGGCGTTGACGAAGATCGCCGGCACGGAGCCGAAGGAGAGCCACCGCGGCGACCGCACCGTGGCGAGCCTGTACCTGGCCAACCCCTTCAAGCGGGTGCGCAAGGCGAACCTGTGGAGCACGCACCCGCCCATCGACGAGCGCATCCGCCGCCTCGGGCGGATGTAGGACGGCGGCAGGTCCGTGCCGGGCGTCGTCGAGCAAGGTTTCTCGTCCGGTTTCTTGTGGCTCGGTACCAGAAGCGCGCGGGCACTCGGTCCCACAGTCCCTCCTGGACGCATCTGGGCCTTTGCGAAAAGGCCAAACACCACGAATGCGAAGTGTCTCCTCCCATGTCGAAGCTCAGCAAGATCCGGCCGAGCACCCGGTCCATCCTGGTGGTGGACGACGAGCCGGATTTGCTGGAGTCCCTGAAGGAACTCCTCGAGGACTGCATCCCGGAGTTGACGGTGCGCACCGCCCCCGGCGGGGCCGAGGGGCTGGAGATCCTCGCGGCCCACGACGACATCGACCTGGTCATCAGCGACTTCCGCATGCCCGAGATGGACGGCATCTCGTTCCTGCGCGCCGTGCACGACCAGTTCCCCCGCGTGGCGCGCGTCCTGCTCACGGCGTACCCGGACAAGAAGCTCGCCCACCAGGCGACCGAGGAGGCGATGGTGGAGACGTTCATGACGAAGCCGCCGCGCATGGAGGAGTTGCTGGCGGCCATCAACGCGGCCGTCTTCAAGAACCGCCAGACGGCGCGCGCCCACTGAAACCGGCCGGGGCGGGGCCCGTGCAGGGCGCCGCCGCCACAACGGCCATAAGCCGGCCGGCGCCTCGAAGCCCGTGCGTGTCACGGCCCTCGTGGTGATGATGACGAGCCTCGCCCTCGCCGGCTGCCTGTCCGGCGGCGAGGAGACCCTCGACGTGGATGGCGTCGGTCCCCGGGACGGCCTGTCCGAGAAGCTCTTCGAGGTCCTGCCCGTCGAGGAGATCTGGGTGGACGCCAGCGACGGCAAGGCCCTGCACCACGCCGTCTACCGCCCCGACACGGACGCGCCGGTGCCGGTCTTCATCAACTTCAGCCCCTACTGGGGCGACACGGCCGAACTGGGCGGCGACGCCTTCGCCCGCTACCTGGTCGAGGAGTACGTCCCCCGCGGCTACGCCGTGGTGCTGGCGGCCATCCGGGGCACGGGCCACTCCGAGGGATGCTTCCAGATCGGCGGCGACCGCGAGGTGCAGGACCTGTACGAGACCATCGACGTCTTCGCCAACGAGCCGTGGAGCAACGGCAACGTCGCGGCCGGCGGCAAGTCCTACGACTCCACGACCCAGAACGGCCTCGTAGCCAAGATGCCCCACCCCGCCCTCAAGGGTCTCTTCCACGTCAGCGGCATCACGGACATGTACCGCTACAACTACGTCAACGGAGTGCCGTACGCCACCGGCCCCATCTTCAACACCTACTACTACCTCCAGGGCACCGACGAGTACGGCGCCAGCTTCCTCTCCAGCCCCACCCCCGAGGGCCTCCTCTCCGAGAGTCCCGCGAGCCTCGCCCGCGTGATCGACGACGCCGCCTGCACCGAGTTCCCGCAGATGCAGGCCAGCGGCGTCGGCAGCGGCGTCCACGGCCTCAAGGACGACTACTGGATCGAGCGCGACTGGAACCGGTACGTGGGCGACTCCGACTGGAACGGCAGCGTGTTCTTCGT
>JANQNI010000087.1 GCA_028289805.1 Thermoplasmatota archaeon
TCGAGGGAGGCGTCTACGTCAACGACTACGTCGACATCGCCCCCGGCCGGCGCCTCAAACTCCGCACCCTCCTGGCCGGCCCCCGCGACGTCCGCATCGACGACGGTGAGCCCTACACGGCCCCCGCCCCCGCCTTCGGCGCCACGGGGGACGAGCCCGAGCCCTCCGCCGTCGAGGAGGTCGACGGCCCCGGCGACGCCTTCATGCGCGAACTGGAGCAGCGCTACGCCGACCTCCAAGAACGCGGCACCGGCGACTACGAGGGCTACGCCCCCCTGCACAACGGCCACGCCCCCGAGGCGGCGCCGGAGCCCGAGCTCGCCGACGCGCCGGAGCCCCCTGCCGCCGGCACCGACGCGTCGGAGGTCTACTACGACTTCGGCGGCGACGTCCACGACGTCGTCGACGTGGAGGGCATCGGCCCCGTCTACGCCCAGAAGCTCCAGCAGGCCGGCATCCACACCACCGCCCGCCTCTGCTACGAGGACGCCGCCGCCGTCGCCGAGGCCGCCGGCGTCCCCGAGAAGACCGCCCGCTCCTGGCAGGCCATGGCCGAACTGATGAAGGTCAGCGGCATCGGCCCCCAGTACGCCGAGGCCCTCGCCCGCGCCGGCCTGGGCGGCATCGACGAACTGAAGCGCCGCAGCGCCGGCCGCATCGCCAAGCAGGTCAACGACTACCTCGACGGACTCGACAACAACGTCCTCGGCGTCTCGATCACCGAGCGCCGCGTCGAGGGCTGGCAGGACGCCGCCAAGTCCATGCGCCGCGTCCGCCAGAAAGCCCCCGCACAGTAACCGGCCCGCCGCACCCGACGAAACCCTTGAAGCAAGACGTCGGCTCATCCACGGCGATGATCGTCGCCGTGACCGGCGCCGGCGGCCTCGTCGGCACCCACCTCGTCCAGGCGCTCGCCGCCGTCGAGGGCGTCTCCGTGCGCCGCCTCGTGCGCCACGTCGCCGTCCTGCCCAGCGAGGTCGCCTGGGACCCCCGCACCGGCGCCGACCCCGCGGACCTCGTGGGCACCGACGCCGTCGTCCACCTCGCCGGCGCGTCCATCATGGGCCGCTGGACCGCCGCCAAGCGCGACGCCATCCTGCGCAGCCGCGTCGACGGGACGCGGTCCCTCTGCGCCAGCCTCGCCGCCATGGACGACCCGCCCAGCGTCCTCATCAGCGCCAGCGCCTCCGGCTACTACGGCGACCGCGGCGACGAGACGCTCACCGAGGACAGCGCCCCCGGCGAGGGCTTCCTCGCCGACGTCTGCCAGCAGTGGGAGGCCGCCACCCGCCCCGCCGAGGACGCCGACATCCGCGTCGTCCACCTGCGCACCGGCGTCGTCCTGGACCCCCGCGGCGGCGCCCTGGCCAAGATGCTCCCCTTCTTCCGCGCCGGCCTCGGCGGCCGCCTCGGCGACGGTCGGCAGTTCATGCCCTGGATCACCAACCACGACCTCTCCCGCGTCGTCCGCCACGTCGTCGACGGCGACCTCTCCGGCCCCGTCAACGCCGCCGCCCGCAGCGACACCAACCAGGACCTGACGCGCGCCCTCGGCACCGTCCTGCAACGCCCCACCCTCTTCCCCGTCCCGGCCCTCGCCGCCCGCCTCGCCTTCGGCCGGCTCGCCGACGCCCTGCTGCTCTCCAGCCAGAACCTCGTCCCCGCCCGGCTCCGGGCCGACGGCTTCCGGTTCGACCACGGCGGCCTCGACACCGCCCTCCGGGCCGTGCTCGGCGTCGCGGTCGCGCCCGCCAAAGCATAAATACGGACCTCCTGTCGCGCGACCCAGACAGGGACCGCCTCGAGCGTGCCCTGTTCGGAAGATCCCATGTCCCGAAAAGGTTCCATGAAGCCCGTGCGCGACGCCGCCCCCGAGTGGGTCACCCTGCTGCCCCGCGAGGTCGAGGCGAAGGTCGTCGAGATGGGCAAGGAGGGCATCCAGCCCGCCGTCATCGGTCTGCGCCTGCGCGACCAGTTCGGCGTCCCCTCCGTCCACGAGGTCACCGGCAAGCGCGTCGGCCAAATCCTCGCCGAGAACAAGCTCGCCCCCAAGGTCCCCCAGGACCTCACCAACCTCATCCGCCGCGCCATCAGCCTGGCCGAGCACCTCAACGCCAACCGCGGCGACCTCCACAACCGCCGCGGCCTGGAACTGATCGAGGCCCGCATCCGCCGCCTCGTGCGCTACCACAAGCAGCGCGGCGAGCTGGAGGCCACGTTCAAGTACACGCGCGACGGCGCCCGGCTTCTCGTCGACTGAGGCTGCTGGCCCTGCTTTCTCCCTCCTTCATTTCACCCCTCGTGCCGTAGTGCTTTTCAACGGCGCGGTTGCGTGACGCTCATGCGTGGTTTCACGTTCCTGCTTGTACCCCTGCTTGTGCTTCTTCCCGGCTGCCTCGACGGTGCGCCCGCCTCGTCACTGGACGCGGAGGCCCCCGTGCAGTCGCCCCCCGTGCCAGAACGGGTGCTCGTGGCCGTCCGAGACGTGCCGGCGGGGCCCGGCTACGAGTTCGACGTCCTCTGCACGTTCGGAGGCACGGACTTCTACGACCTGCCCGAGGAGGAACAGCCGCCGGCCTCGACGCTCGCCTTCGAGTTCGTTGTCCGCAGCGGCGCCACAACCACGGGCGTCCAGGCCGGATACGAACGCGGCGACGACATCACGTGGCTGCCCATCGTTCGGCAGGAGGAGCGGACGTTCCGCGTGGATGTGGACGACCCCACCGGACTCGACTTCAAGTACCAACTCAACGCCGTGGACGACGAGGCGTGCTACACGGGCGCCAGCCTCGGGGGCTACAGCATCCACGTCTACGCCCTGACCGTCTAGGTCCAAATGGGTCGGGCGGACTGCGCCTGCGTGGCCCTCGATTCTGCAGCCGCCCGCGCCGCAGACGCCGTCCGCGCCCTCCCCGCCGGGAGCCGCTGGTTCCTCGCCTGCGACGCGGACGCCGACGGCCTGTGCGCCGCCGCCGTGGCCGCCATGGCCCTGCAACGCGCGGGGCACCGCTTCCAGGCCCGTGCCAGCCGCGAGAAGACCCGCGCCTTCTACGAGGGCCTCGCGGCCGTGGCGTGCGACGGCTTCGTGGTGCTGGACAAGGGCAGCAGCCACCTGGACGTCCTGGCGGAGCTGGCCGACGCGGGGCGCCCCGTCGTCGTGCTGGACCACCACAACCTCCCCGACCCCCTGCCCGAGGCGGACGGGCTCTGGCTCGTCAACCCCCGCGCCGAGGACATGGACGGAAGCCGCGACGCCTCGGCCGCCACCACGGCCGCCGCCTTCGCCCTCGCCCTCGGCGGGGACCGGAACCTGGACCTGGGCCCCGCCGCCCTGGCCGGCGCCATCGGCGACTGGCAGCACGAGGGCGGCTGGCGGGGCTGGAACCTGGAACTGCTGGAGCGCTGCAGGACGGCAGGCCACGTCACCGAGCGCGCCGTGCCCGCCTTCGTCGGCATCGACCTCGCCGAGGCCGTCGGCCGCACGACGCCCCCCTGGAGCCGCTTCCACGGCGACCGCGCCGGCGACGCCCTGCGCGCCCTCGGCATCGACCCCGCCGCTGAGCCGGAGGAACTGACGGACGAGCAGGTGGCCGCCCTGCTGGACGCCCTCGTGCTCGACGCCCTGGCCGCCGGCCACGAGGCACGGCCGGAGGACCTGCTGCGCGACGTCACCACGGACGCGCGCCTCGACATCGGCCTCCGGCACCTGTTTCGCGTCGTCGACGCCTGCGGCCGCCGGGGCGACGCCGCCACCGGACTCGCCTACCTCTTCGGCAGCGCGGGCGCCCGGGCGGGGGCGATGGAGCACTTCCGGGCCTACAAGGCCGACCTCGCCGCCGCCATCGAGCGGCTGCGGCGGGAGGGCGCCGAGGCCCACGCGGCGCTGCAGTGGGCCCGCACGGACCTGCCCGAACTCACCGGCATGGTGGGCGGACTCGGCATGACGCACTTCCTGGCGGACCGCGCCCGACCCGTCGTGGTGACG
This sequence comes from Thermoplasmatota archaeon, assembly GCA_028289805.1. Taxonomy (GTDB): domain Archaea; phylum Thermoplasmatota; class E2; order JACPAO01; family JAHFTW01; genus JANQNI01. Next base: position 3,986 of record JANQNI010000087.1, read on the forward strand.
GCCCCACGGCCCGACGGGGCCGTCCAGGTCAGCACCCGCGGCACCCACGACCAGGTGGCCGCCGGCCTCGACCTGGGCCGGGCCGTCGCGCACGCGGCGCAGTCGGTGGGATTCGAGGGCGGCGGGCACCCCATCGCGGCCGGCGCCGTCGTGGCGGCGGACCGACTCGACGCGTTCGTGGCCGCCCTCGACGATGCGCTCTTAGGCCAGGGGTTCCTGGCGCGAGCGTGAAGGCCGCCAACACCGCCGTCGTCCGGCTCGACCTGGGCGCCGAGGCCGCCGAGACCACCCTGCGGGCGCTGGAGCCGGACAACGGCGGCGTCCTGTCCTGCCGCGTCGAGGGGGACGCGCTCGTCCTGGAGTGCCACTCGGACAAGGCGATGGGCGTGCTGCGGACCCTCGACGACGCGTTGGACTGCGTGCGCGCCCTCGGCGAGCCGTGATCCGACCCGGTGCGGGGACCGAACCCCTGAAACCCGGGCCGGCCGTCGCCGGCTCCGGCCATGCTGGACATCCGACTCCTGCGTGAATCCCCCGAGGTCGTGAAGGCGGACCTGCGCAAGCGCGAGCGCGACGATTCCATCGTGGACGCCCTGCTGAGACACGACCAGGCGTGGCGCGACGGCCAGAAGCGCCTCAACGACCTGCGCGCCGAGCGCAACGCCGCCGCCAAGGCAATCTCGGAGACGAAGAAGTCGGGGGGCGACGTGGCCGGCGCCGTGGCCGCCATGAAGCAGGTGGCCGATTCCATCAAGGCGCTGGAGCAGGAGGTCGCCGACGCGGAGGCCCAGCGCGACCGCATCCTGCGCGGCCTGCCCAACCTGATGCACGAGAGCGTCCCCGTGGGCGCCGACGACGCCGAGAACCAGGAGGTGCGCGCCTGGGGCGGAACCCCCACCCACGACTTCCCCGCGGTGTCCCACGTGGACCTGCTGGACTCCCTCGACGTGGCCGACCTGGAGCGCGCCGCCCGCGCCGCCGGCGCCCGCTTCGTCTACCTCAAGGGCGACCTGGTCCTGCTGGGCCGCGCCCTGGAGTTCTTCGCCCTCCAGAAGCTCCAGGCGCGGGGCTTCACGCCCGTCGAGCCGCCGTTCCTGCTGCGCCGGGGGGCCGTCGAGGGGGCCGTGGACCTCTCCGACTTCGAGGACGTCATCTACAGGGTGGAGGCGGGCGCGGGCGCCGAGAAGGGCGACGCGCCGGAACTGTTCCTGATTGCCACCTCGGAGCACCCCCTGGCCGCGCTGCACATGGGGGAGATCCTCGACGACGCGCAGCTTCCCCTGAAGTACGCGGGCGTGTCGCCCTGCTTCCGCAAGGAGGCGGGCGCCCACGGCAAGGACACCAAGGGCATCTTCCGCGTCCACCAGTTCTCGAAGGTGGAGCAGTTCGTCTACTGCACCGCCGAGGACTCCTGGACGCTGCACGAACAGCTCATCGAGAACGCGGAGGAGATCTACCGCGACCTGGGCATCCCGCACCGCGTCGTCAACATCTGCACCGGCGACTTGGGCACCGTGGCGGCCAAGAAGTACGACGTCGAGGCGTGGATGCCCGTCCAGGGCGCCTACCGCGAGGTCGTGAGTTGTTCGAACTGCACGGACTACCAGGCGCGGCGCTACAACACGCGCCACCGGGCCAAGCCCAGCGACCCCACCGCCTTCGTCCACACCCTCAACTCCACGGCGGTGGCCGTGCAGCGGACGCTCGTGGCCATCCTGGAGAACTTCCAGAACGAGGACGGCAGCGTGACGATCCCCGAGGTGCTGCGTCCCTACGTGGGTGGCCGGCAGCGCATCGAGCCGGTGCGCCCGGCGGCCGAGGCGTCGACGGAGGCGGTCGCATAGTCTTCAAGCGCAAGCCCAAGCCCCGCGACGGCGGCATCGCCGACAAGGCGCTGGGGAAGGTCCAGGCCGAGAGCGACGCCCACTCGGACGCGACGGCCGCCTTCGCCGAGGGGCAGGCCGCCGAGGAGGCCGGCGACGAGGACGCCGCCATCCGGGCCTACCTGCGCTCGGCGACGGCGTGGCAGAAGGTCTTCGACGCCACCGGGCACGGCGTGCCGCCGGAGCCGTACTACCGCCTGGGCGTCCTGCTGCGGCGGGCCAAGGAGGTGGACAAGGAGATTCGGGTGCTGGAGTCGTACCTGGCCCACGCCGGCCGGGAGCCGGACCTGCGCCTCCAGGAGCGGCTGCACCGTGCCTACGAGCTTGGCGGCCGCCTGGGTCCTGGGTAGCGCCGGCGACCGCGCGGACGCCGCCTCGGACGTTCCCTGCGCTCGTTGCGTGCCTGCTGCCGCATCACCGCACCGAATGGTTTGGCGAACGCCCCTGAAACTCCGGACAATCGCGGTTCGATTGTCTCGGAAGCATCTCGTTAGTTCGGTTACGCAGCGAAAGGCCCTTAGCAATCGGCCCAAATCAACCAAACTCCGTTTTATTCGTCGGCGCGTTCGTTGTCTTGCCTCGCTTCGCGGGGCAAGGTGAACCCATGAAGACCACAACCACCACCCTCTGCGCTGGCCTGATGATGGCCGTGATGATGTTCCCCGGCGTCGTTGCCGAGGAAGAGCCCCCGGCCCTCGTCGACGTCAACCACGACTGGTTCCTGGAGCAGATCGGGGACGCCTACGTGCCCGAGGCCGTCGCCAACACCAACCTGGGTCCGATGCGCGTCGACGAGGCCCTCCAGCTCGCCTCCGAGATGTTCGCCGAGCAGGGCATCTCCGTGCCCTCCCTGTTCGTCCCCACCGCCGCCGGCATGGGCCAGTTCCCCATCGTCACCGCCACCGGCCTGGGCATCGTGCTGGAGGTCGGCGCCGGCGGCGGCCGGCTCCCCGCCACCTGCGCCTCCAGCACCGGCGAGCTGAACCTCGTCTCCGGCGCCGTGCCGCCCGCCACCTGGTTCAGCAAGAACGGCTACGCCGGCAGCAGCCTGAGCAAGGTCACCCAAGTCGAGGTCGCCGCTGGCACCGACATCCTGGGCCAGACCGCCGACGCCGTGACCAACTACAACCAGGACATCATCTGGGGCGCCAACTACGAGGCCCTGTGCATCGACTTCGACTTCTGCTTCTTCGGCTTCTGCTTCTGGTTCATCGTGAACCTCGGCCTCGGCAGCGGCGGCGTCATCCAGGGCGACCTGGGCACCAACCTCTTCGGCACGGCCCTCTACTGAATCAACGGAACCACACCCTCCGCCCCCTCCCCCCACTTCTTCCCTCCGCCCCCCGTGCGCCTGCGCGGGCCGCGCTCCTCCCGTTGCTCCAACCCTTCCACCGAAAAGGCGATATATCCAGAAGCCGCGCTCCGACCATCATGCAAACGACCGTCCTCGTCCGCGCCCTCGCGGCACTCCTCGTCCTCCTCGCCGCCACCGCGGCCGCGCAGGCGGACACCAACGAGACCCTGGAGGACCTCGACGAGACCGCCGGCGCCGAGGCGGACGTCGACGCCGACGGCCTCCTGGGCGTCGTCGGCGAGGTCGCCCAGGG
>JANQNI010000102.1 GCA_028289805.1 Thermoplasmatota archaeon
CTCCTGGGCCAGCAGGACGCCGCTGGCGACGTCGGGGCGGATGCCGGCGCCGGCCCAGGCGTCGGGGGTCGTGGCGCCGCCGTTGATGGCCTCGGTGGCCTCGACGCGGTCGAGGGTGCAGCGGGCGGTGTCGAGGACCCAGCGGTCGCGGGTGGCCTCGTCGACCTCGTTGACGGCCTCGGGGCGGATGCTGACGAAGACGGTGCCGGGCTCGGGCTCGTAGGTGCGGGCCTTGCCGGTGACGGCGACGTAGCACGGCGGCTGGAGTTCGGTCAGCGCCTGGGCGGCCTCGGGCTGGTACTGGCCGGCGTAGACGACGAAGATGCCGGTGGGGTCGCTGATGCGGGCCCGGTAGACGTCGCCGGACTCGCCGACGCTCTCCACGTCGGTGCAGACACCGACGACGTGGACGCGGTTGACCTTGGCGCCGACGGGGCTGACGACGAAGCTGGGCTCGCGCTCCTCGGCGTTGCCCTTCAGCTCGATGCGGCTGGCGTTGAACTCCTCGGCGAAGAGGCGGTGGGCCGTCTCACGCTTGTAGGCCATCAGGCGTCACCCCCGAGGCGGGCGAGGAGGTCCTTGGCGGGTTCCTCCAGGTCGCCCTCGAAGGGGGTGAGGGTCTTGGCGATGAACATGGCGCCGAAGTCGTCCACGAGGACGTTGCCGCGGGCCTTGTAGACGCGGCCGGGGAGCTTCTGGCGCAGTTCGTCCTGGATGACCTCGGGGCGGAAGGCGGCCTTGGCCTCGGCCTGGCACTGCTCCAGGGTCTTGCCCAGGAGTTGCTCGGTGAGTTCCCGGTTGGCGATGAGGTTCATGGCGGCGGTGCCGTCGTCGAGGACGCCCTTGACGCGCAGGTCGGGGGTGGTCGTCTCGGTCTGGGTGGGGACGACGCGGTTGGTCTCGGGGTCACGGAAGACGAGGCCGCTGCCGTCGCGGACCTCCAGGAGGGTGGCGACGACGCACACGTCGTTGGCGCCCTGCTCGGTCAGTTCGTGGAGGGCGACGGGGGGCGTGTCGGCCAGGGTGTCGGCGTCGGGCAGGTCGACCTGGGCGGGGGTGACGGTGGCGTCCTGGTCGAAGTTGAACTGCGGCGTGTTGCGGTAGGTGCGAACGTAGCCGCCCTCGATGGTGACGACGCTGTCGGCAACCAGGCCCAGGTCGGCCCAGGCGGTGAACTCGATCTTGCCGCTCTCGTCGGCCAGGGTGCCGCCGTAGATGGTCTTGGGCTGGCCCTGGACGGTGATGTCGCGGGAGGAGACGTCGAGGATGCGACCCGTGACGCGGACGTTGCGCAGGCCGGGGGCCAGTTCGGCGACGGCGGTGTCGCGGAACTCGGTGACGGTCTTGGGCAGGGCGTCGGGGTCCTTCTTCTCGACCTGGGTGCGGTCGCCGAAGTTGATTTGCACCTCGCCGCGGAACTCCTTCGTGTAGGCGCCCTTGATCTCCAGAACATCGCCCTTCTCGACGCCCTCCAGGGGGCGCCAGGAGGTGTAGGGACGGGTGGCGGTCTCGTCGCCCAGCATCCCCCAGACGATCTCCTTGTCCTCGCCGCGGGCGTGGACGAGCTTGGTGTTGTAGGAGACGACGCGGGCCAGGAGGTTGACGTAGGGGGTGTTGCCGGGGGCGTCGGCGAGCGTGGTGCGGGGCTGCTCGGTGTCGCCGGAGCCGCCGGTGGCCTGGGGGGCGGTCCCGCCGGGCTGGTGGCCGTGGTGGCGCAGGATGGTGCGCGCGGCCTGGTCGGCGGGGACGCCGTAGTCGAGGTACTTCTGGAATTCGTCTCGGAGGTCGGCCTCGTCCAGCTCGGTGCCGATCTTGTCTTGGAGCGCCTGTTTGATGTGTTCGAAGTGGGGCGCTGCGTCGCTGTGCAGTTGCATGGTCTCACGGGCGGCCGGGGCCGCAGGGGGTCCAATGCAGGGGTGCATTTGAGTCCGTGCGTGGACACCGTGGCGGGTGCCGCACGGGCCGCGTTGTGTGCCGGACGGTCGTTGGCCTACGCTGCACGGAAGTGGACGGTCTTGTCCACTTCTGCCACCACGTCGCCCGCCCGGTCGAGCCACTGGAGCGTGTAGTGCAGGTCGAACTTCGGCTCCGAGGCGAGCCGGCGGCGCACCTGCGCCACCTGCGCCTCGGGGATCTCGAACTCCAGGTGCAGGGTGCCGCGGCCGGGCTTGCGGAAGCGGACGGCGGCGGCCTTGTCCCAGACGACGGCGCCGGGGCCGAGGATGTGCATCCACGCCAGCATCAGGTGCGGGTCGGCGGCGCTGTAGAGGGTGCCGCCGAAGTGGGTGCCGACGTAGTTGCGGGTGCGGTGGTCCAGGGGCAGTTCGGCCTTCCAGTGGCGCCAGTCGTCGCTGATGTGGGTGACGCGGACGCCGGTGTTGCGGATGGGCGGGAAGAACCGCATGGCGCGGCGGAAGGCGCGGGGGGAGAGGTGGCGCAGGAGCCGGCTGGGGTTCAGCTTGGGGGCGCCGGCCACGTCACGCCTTCCACTTGATGTTGCACCCCATGCTCGGCACCTGCTCCGGCATCGCCTCCCCGGCCACGACGGCGCGCACCGCCGCCCGCAGGTCCGAGCCCGAGACGGGAACGTCGTTGCCGGGCCGGCTCGCGTCGAACTGGCCGCGGTAGGCGAGCCGGTGCTCGGCGTCGAAGAGGAAGAAGTCGGGCGTGCAGGCGGCCGCGTACGCCCGCGCCACGTCCTGGGTCTCGTCGAAGAGGTACGGGAAAGTGTAGCCGCGTGCCGCGACCTCCTCGACCATCTTCTCGGGGGAGTCCTCGGGGTAGTTCTCGACGTCGTTGCTGTTGATGCCGACGACGGCGACGCCCTGAGCCTGGGCTTCCTGGGCGACGGTGCTCCATTGGTCGGCGACGTGCTTGACGTAGGGGCAGTGGTTGCAGAGGAAGGCCACGAGCAGGGGCTTGCCGTCGAAGTCGGAGCGGCGCACGGTGTTGTCGTCCGTGTCGGGCAGGGCGAAGTCGGGGGCGTGCGTGCCCAGCTCGACCATGGTGGAGGGCGTCAGGACCATGGGGGGTGGAGTGGGGGGAGGGGTTTGAAGGGTTTCACCCGAGGCGGCACACGGTGTAGTGCAGGGTCAGGTTGGGGCTGACCTGCTCGTGCTGCCAGCCCTTGGTCCACTGGGCCTCGTTGAGGCAGTCGGCGGGGTCGACCCAGACGTCGTGGCGGCAGCGGTCGTCCATGCTCCACGTGAGGGTCTCGCCCTCGACGAAGGTGCCGGAGAGGCGGTCGCAGGGGCCGCCGGCGCTGGTGCTGGACGCGGTGCCGCCGGAGGGGCTGTCGCACAGCGTGAAGGAGACGTGGACGTTGCCCCGGTCGTAGACGGTGACGGTGCGGCCACCGCCGCCCAGGCACAGGGTGCTGACGTGGAGGTGGGGGTCGGGCGTGCAGCCGTCGTCGAAGTAGAGGCCGGTACCGTACGTGACGCGCACGTCGGGCACGGGGCAGTCGCTGGCGCTGCGGGGGGCGCCGCCGCAGTCGCCCTGGCTCATCATCTGGGAGCAGGCGAAGTCGCGCAGGGCCTGGACGGGGTCCACGGGGGCGCCGGTGGTGCCGTGGACGCCGACGCAGCCCAGGCCGCCGAAGTAGACCGTGTAGGGACCAGCAGGGACCTCCGCGTAGTAGACGCCGTTGCAGGGCTTGGCGCGGTCGGCGCCTTGGGGCTCGGCGCTCTCGCAGCGGTACTCGCGCACGACGACGGGGCCGGCGGTGAGGACGGGCTGGTAGGAGCCAGCCCAGACGCACTCGTAGGTGCGCGGGAGGTCGACGGTGACGGTTTGCGCGGAGACGGGCGCGCCGCGGGGGGCGCCGCAGTCGCGCTGGCCCACCATCCGGTCGCACGGGTCCTCCAGGAGGTCGGGGACGTCGGGTTCGCCGATGGCGTCGGTGACGCCGTCGACGCGGTCGTGGACGGTCTGGCCGGGGCCCTCGTGGTCCTGGGTGCTGGGGGGCGGACCGAAGGTGCAGCGGTGGACGTAGACGGCGGCGGGGCCGACGCGGGCGCGCTCCTCGTAGATGCCGCCGGTGAGGCACTCGAACGGCTTGACGTAGACGTCGCAGTCGCTCTGGACGGCGACGCGCTGCTCGCCGTTGTCGTAGCTCTTGGCGGGGCACGCGACGGCCGTGGCGGCGACCGCCCCGGAGGCGGGGACGTGGGGGGTGACGACGACGGTGCAGTCGCTGCGCAGGGCGATGCTGACGAAGGCGCCGTCGGCGTGGAACTGGCCGCAGCGGGGCGCGCTGGTGGCCAGGGCAGCGGGCTCCAGGCGCTGGCCGAGGCCGCCGTCGCAGACGAGGACACGGACGGTGTGGCCCGCCACGTCGCGCTCGACGTGGCCGCCCCAGCCGCCGACGCAGTAGGCGCCGTCCAGGACGCCGACCTCGGCGGTACAGTCTTCGCGCAGGGCGAGGGTGTGCATCCCGCCCACGTGGGTGGCGGGGCAGGCCGGTACGGGGTCGGCCTGGGCGGGCGTGGCGAGGGCGGCCAGCAGGAGGCTGGATGCCAGGAGGATGGTGGTGGGTCGCATGGTTGGTTCACCTTCGGGTGGGTGCGCCGTGGCGGCGCGCCCCGTGGGTGCCAGGGGGCGCGGCGCTTGGCGGTTCGGGGGACGGAGCGGGGGGAGGATGAAACGGTCCACGGGGGTCGACCGTCGTGTTACGCGATGGTGCAGCGCCAGGCGTAGACGTCGACGACCTCGGTGTCGACGACGCGCTCGTAGTACCCGACGGCGGGGCGCTCGCAGGACGTCTTGGGCAGGTACACGTCGCGTCCGCCGGCGTCGCTGGTGCTGTCGGTCGAGGCGCCGTCGCAGCTGTAGACGCGGACGGTGACGGGGCCGGCGCCGACGGTCTTCCAGGAGCCGTTCCAGACGCAGTCCATGAACTTCACGTCGACGCGGCGGTCGCAGTCCGCCTCCACGACGACGGTGGCAACGCCGTAGGTCTTGTGGGAGGGCGTGCAGTCCAGGGACGGGCCGGCGGCCGCGACCGCGACG
>JANQNI010000320.1 GCA_028289805.1 Thermoplasmatota archaeon
GCGCCGCACCAACACCACCATGCCCGCCACCACGACGCCCATCGCGGCCAGGCTCACGGGCATCCCGTGGGCGGCGAGGTCGGCGGGGTCCAGGTACACGCCGGCCGCGAAGACGACGGCGGGGACGGCGCCGAAGCCGGCGGCGGTCAGGAGGTTGCGCAGGGCGGGCATGGAGGGAGAGGCGGGGCGAGGGGTATATTCGGTTTTGCGTGCGGCGGCCTCAGAACCACGAGCTCAGGTCCCGCTGCACCGCCAACTCCATCGAGTCGAAGCCGAAGGCGCCCTTGACGTAGTTCTCGACCATCTCCTTGTACCATTGCCAGTCGACGGTCTTCTCCAGGCCCTTCTCGATGACGTACTCGACGGGCCACATGTACTCGATGGGCTTGATGCCGCTCTTGCGGGGGCGCTTCACGACGAGGTTGTATCCGCTGGCGGCCAGCCGCTGCTTCACGTCGGCCTGGACGTCGGGTTGGTGGTACAGGGGGAGGGGGTCGCGGCAGACGACGAACTTGAACTTGCGGCCCTGCTTGATGGGCTCTCCGAGCAACTGCTCCAGCGCCACGGTGCGCACGGCGAACGTGCTCAGGGAGCCGTCGGGGTTGGGCTTGTAGGACCGCACGGGCTGCACGGATTGGCGCAGGACGAGGTCGTTCCAGGGGGTCTCGTGGACCTTGAAGTCGGCCATGGTGTCCTTGGTGGCGCGCTTGATGGCGCTCTTCATGCGCTCGCGGGCGTCGTCCTCCTCGTCCCAGGTGGCCACGTCGTGGAGCGCCTGCTTCATGATGGGCTGGAGGAGCTTCTGGGCCAGGGGCGCCTTGTCGCTGCCCTTGAAGTTGTTGCCCTTGGTCTCGAGGACCAGCTCGTCGCCCTTGGCCTTGAACTTGAGGTAGTTCTTGTGGACGACGAAGACCATGGCGTCGTATTGTTCGGCCTCCAGTTCGAAGTCCTCGTAGTGGAGTTGCTTCTGCCACTTGCGGTTGGCCTCCTCGACGGCGGCGACGGCCGCATCGGGGAGGGTGATCCACGCCGCCTCGTCCGGCTCCACGTCCGCGCCGACGGCGGCGGCCAGGTGGGGCAGGTTGCCGACGGACTTGCTGCACCCGAGGTAGATGCCGTCCGTGTCGCCGTAGACGACGCGGATGCCCTGCTTCTCGAAGTCCTCGCGGGTGTCGTGGAGGACCTTCTGGCCGATGGTGGTGATGTTGGCGCCGCCCCAGACGTTGAACTGGCGGCAACTGACGTTGACGGCGACGAGGATGCCGTGGGTGCCGGCGTTGCGCGCCGCCTTGAGGCTGGCGTAGGTCATGTCGAGGATGCGGACCTGGTCCGCTTCGGCGCCGTCGCGCTTGGCCTCGGCGCGGGCATTCTTGACCTTCTGGATGGTGTCGAGGATGCCCGTCATGGCGCTGTTGACGAGGCCGTCCTCCTTGCGGTGCTTGACGCCGATCATCCAGCCGCGGCCCCGCGTGAACGTTTCGGATTCGAGGGGCCGCCGCACCTCGTAGCGGCCCGATTCCGCGAAGCCGGGTTCCAGGTCCATGAGCCAGATCCAGTCGTCGACCGGCTCGCCCTTGCGCGCCGGCTGGACGGTGTCGGCGGTGAGGTTCTGTGCCTTGAGGATGGTGGGGTACATGGCCCCCACGTCCGCCTCGACGACGTGGTACCACGGCACGAAGTGGCTCTTGAGGTCGCTGTCGGGCTTCAGGGTGAGGCCGCCGACGATGGCGTAGCCGTGCGGCTGCTCCCGGCTGCCGTTGGGGCGGCTGATGACGCCGGGGTGCTCGACCCAGAACGGCATCTCGGGGCCCTGCTTGACGACGCGCAGGAACTCCTTCTCCACGTCGTCCGGGCCCCGCGCCAGCACCGCCTCGGCCACCTCCTCGCGGGCGGGGAACGGGTTCGACACGGCGCGCTGGACGTGGCGGGCGATGGCCTGGGCGCGGCAGGTGGCCGGCATGATGCGGCGAGCGCGTCGGGCCCGCAGGAACGCCATGTGGTCCCACATCTTCGTGTTGCCGCCCGTCAGGAGCGAATCGAGGGGGAGGTTGACGGTGAAGCCGAGCGGCAGCGCCTGGGCCAGCAGGACCTGCGTGATGCCGAGTTGCTCCTGCACGTCGTGCTTGTTGTAGTCGAGGGTCTTGGCGTCGAGACCCATCTGGGCCGGCTCCAGGTAGACGCGGCCGGGCACGTCGATGCCCAGCCACGGCGCGAGGCCCTTGAGGGTGAAGTCGTCGTGGAAGAAGTAGAACTTCCGCGCGGCGTGGAAGGTGTCGAGGGTGGTGGGGTGCCAGACGGCGATGTCCGAGGAGGTGCCGAAGTGGAAGCTGCGCGAGCGGGCGCTCCACACGTCCAGGAACTCCTGGAACCACGCCCGCGTGCCGGGGGAGAGGAACTCCTGCTTCTGGTCGCGCGACACGAAGGTCCCGATGCGATCGCGGATCTGCAGGTTGTCGAAGCCCAGCACGTTGTGGCCCGCGATGACGTCGTGGGCCACCGCGTGTTGGGTGAACTCCATGAGGTGGTCGATCTCCTCGTCCTGGGTGCGGCTGACGAGTTGCACGACCTCCTTGCCCAGGTAGTCCTGGTCCAGGTCGCGGAAGCGGAAGTCGAACGCCTCCGTCTCCAGGTCCTTGCTCGCCTCGTACTGGACGCCGAAGTCGGCGTAGCCGATGACGTCGATGGGGATCTCCTTCTTGCCCGAACCGTACTGCGTCGTCTCGATGTCGTACGTCAGCACCTTCAACTCGGCCGGGCGGCCCTGGGTGTCCCACAGCCACAGGTCCTGCTCGGCGCCCAGGTCCGCCAGGGCGCGCTCGATGTAGGGAACGTCGTGCTCCGCCGTGTAGCAGCCGTGGTCCCAGAAGAGGCGGTCGCTGACCTCCGGCACCCAGTACGAGCGCTTGCACGACACCGGCAGCACCTCCCGGCCGCCCTCGTGGTCCCAGAACGACCGGTACCGCAGCGGCTCGCCCACGTCCCGGACCTTCGCCAGGTCGTTCTCGGAGGGGTCCTGGCCCTCCGCCTGCGCCACGACCTCCAGGAGTCGCTTGCGCAGGTCCCGGACGGACTCGCCGCCGCGCGGCCACGCCAGGAACGTCGGGGCGTGCAACCCCTCCAGGGGCTTCGGGTCCTTGCCCTGCCAGAACAGGTGCGTGTTGGAGACGTTCAGCAGGGGCTGCACGCCGGCGGCAGGGGGGCGTCGTCCAAGAAGTTAGGGGGCGGGAGCGAGCAACCCACCGTCCTCGTCGTCGCCGTCGTCCCCGCCGTCGTCGTCGAAGTCGTCCGGCTCGCCCGAGCCCAGCTCGCCCTGGGCGTTGACGAACAGGCACGGCCCAAGGTCGTCCAGCTCCATCTGGTCGCCGTTGCGCCGGCCCGCCATCAGTTCGCACCGCGTCACGCCGACGGGGGCGACGAAGTGGCCGCCGTCACGCAACTGCACCAGGAGCTCCTGCGGGATGGACGGGATGGCGCAGGTGACGTAGATGGCGTCGAACGGCGCCTCGTCGACCGCGCCCTGGGCGCCGTCGCCCTGCACCACGGTCACGTCGATGCCCGCCTCCGCCAGGTTCTTGCGCGACCACTCGGCCAACTCGGGCAGGTACTCCACGGAGACGACCCGTCCCTCGTCCCCGACGACCTCCTTCACCACGGCGGCGTGGTAGCCGACGCCGGTGCCGATCTCCAGCACCTTCTGGCCCGCCTCCAGCTGCAGCGCCGTCGTCATCATCGCCACCATGTGGGGGGCGCTGATGGTCTGGCCGAAGCCGACGGGCAGAGGGCGGTCCTCGTAGGCGTGCTCCCGCAACTCCTCCGGCAGGAAGACGTGCCGGGGGACGGCGAGCATCGCCTCCTCCAGGCGGGGGTCCGTCAGGTAGCCACCCACCTCCAGTTCCTGGAGCAGCGCCTCGCGCTCTTCCAGTCGCTCGGTGGGCAGTGCGTCCTGCATAAGGCCACGTTCTGCGCCCCTCGCATTAGGACCTTGTGCAAGCGGACGGGAGGGGAAGGGGGGTCGCCTCCAGGAGGGGGCCGGAGGGGCCAAGGAGGGCCTCGCGGCACCCGTGCGATGGGTTCCGGCCGACGGGCGCCACCTTGCAGCAACAGCCTGAAATACGACCCTGCGTGGTGTGCCCCCGGAGACGGTCCCTCCTGGGGTCCGCCGTCCAGCTCACACTCATCACCGGAACCCCGTGTTCCCTTCCCCGTGCGGCCCGCGCACGACCTGCCGCGAGGCCCCAGCCAGGCGAAGCCCAGAGTGGGACCGTCTCCAGGAACGATTTCCATGCCTGTCGACCCCACGACGACCAAGTACCTCATCCGCGCCTCCATCAAGGCCGACGGCGTCATCGAGAAGCCCGACATCATCGGCGCCATCTTCGGCCAGACCGAGGGCCTGCTCGGCAACGAACTGGACCTGCGCGACCTGCAGAAGGGCGCCCGCATCGGCCGCATCGAGGTCGACGTCGAGACCAACCGCGGCCGCAGCAGCGGCACGATCATGCTCCCGTCCGCCATGGACAAGGTCGAGTCCGCCATCCTCGCCGCCGCCCTCGAGACCATCGACCGCATCGGTCCTGCCAAGGCCACCGTCCGCGTCGAGAAGGTCGAGGACACCCGCATCGCCCGCCGCGACCAGGTCATCACCCGCGCCAAGGAACTGCTGGCGACCATCAACGAGGATCCCAGCCAGGACTCCGGCCGCATCACGGACGAGGTGCGCAACGCCGTCCAGGTCGCCGAGATCGGCAAGTTCCGCAACACCAAGATCTGGTGCGGCCCCAACGTCGAGACCGCCGACTCCATCATCATCGTGGAGGGCCGCAGCGACGTCCTGAACCTCCTCAAGTTCGGCATCAAGAACACCATCGCCGTCGGCGGCACCAGCGTCCCCGAGGAGATCCAGCAGCTCAGCACCGAGAAGACCACGACCCTCTTCGTCGACGGCGACCGCGGCGGCGAACTCATCGCCCGCGAACTGCTGGAGACGTGCGAGGTCGACTTCGTCGCCCGCGCGCCCAACACCCGCGAGGTGGAGGAGCTTCCCCACAAGCTCGTGATGAAGTGCCTCAAGAACAAGATGACCGCGGAGCAGTTCATCAGCCAGCACGGCCTGAAGATCAAGCGCCCCGAGGCCGGCGAGAAGCCCGCGGCCAAGTCCGCCGCCAAGCCCGCCCCCGAGCCGCAGGCCGACGGGGAGGAGAAGCCCGCCCGCACCCGCAGCCGCCGGGGACGCGGACGCGGCAAGAAGGACGACGAGGCTGAGGAGGCCCCCGCCGAGCAGGCCGAGAAGAAGCCCGCCCGCACCCGCAGGGCCCCCAAGAAGGACGAGGAGGCCACCGAGGAGAAGGCCCCCGCCGCCAAGACGCCCGCGCCCAAGAAGAAGGCCGACGACCCCCGCTCCGGCCTGCGCGACACCCTCGACGCCCTCGCCGGCTCCCTGAAGGCGACCCTGCTCGACGACGCCGGCAGCCCCGTCAAGGCCGACCTCGCCGTGCGCGAACTGGCCGACACCCTCAAGGGCGGCAAGGACACCGTGCATACCGTCGTCTTCGACGGCGTCATCACCCAGCGCCTCCTCGACATCGCGGCCGACAAGAAGGTCGCCACCGTCGTCGGCGTCAAGATGGGCAACGTGACGAAGGTGCCGGACACGGTGGAGATTCTCACCAAGGATGACCTGAACTGAGCGCGGCGAAGTTCAGGACGGCCGGTGAGAATCTTCACACGCTCCAGTGCTCGGCGAAGCCGAGTGCTGGATGCGGTCGAGATCTTGACCAAGGCCGACCTCGATGGAAGGCCGAGCGAAGCGAGTCGCCGGATGCGGCGGCTGGCGCCTTGGACGGGAACCGGATAGACCGAGGTTCCACCGCCCCCTTCCCTCCTTCCTCCTTCGGGCCCTCCGAGGCCATGGATTCCAGCCGGCCAGCGAACGTCCCGGCACCCCACGCGCATCGCGCCGTGCAGGGATGTCGCGCCGGACCCCCGAGTCGACCATGCCTTGGTGCTGGAATGGAGCCCGCCATTCGGTGTCGCAGATGGCCGCCGGCTCCACCATCGAGGGGGCGGGTTCCCCGCGCGGAGGACGTACGTCGCACTGCACTGTACCGGCAGCGCCGCCGGGGCACTCCCGTCCCGTCTACGCAGGGCCCTCGATGGCCGTCGCAAGGGGGTCGGCCAGGTCCAGGTAGACCCGGGTGCCCTCGGGGCCCGTCACGACCGTGTTGACCGCCTGCCCGGCGCTGGTCGCCGGCAGGATGCCGTTGGGACAGTAGTTCCCGCCCCTGTGGTCGTCCCAGCAACGGGACTGCTCGCGCAGCCGGTTGCTCTCCTGGCTGCTAACCTCCAGCACGAGCCGGTGGCCCTCCTCCAGGACGTACGCCGTGGGCAGGAGCTTCATCGTCCACGTCTCCGGCTCGCCGGGCACGAGGTCGGCCCAACCCTCGTCCCGCTCGTGCAGGCGACGGCTGTCCGTGGCACCGTGGCTGATGCGCTCCAGGGAGCCGTCGGGGGCCTCGTCCAGCAGGAAGACGACCCACTTGGTCTGCGCCTCGCTGCTGCTGGCCACCAACTCCACGACGGGTTGGCCGTTGACCAGCACCGGCGCCGCCACGGGCTCGCCCCGGAACAGCACCTGGCCGGAGGGGTCGTCCTGGTCCTGGGGCAGGGGGTCCGCGAACGTCGCCGACGCGACCTCCCCCGGCGCCTCGCCGAGGCCGTCCTCGTCCACGGCCCAGAACGTCGCGCGCGTGCTGCCATCCAGGGGCCAGTCGTGGCTCTCGTGCCACGCCCCCGTCGAGTCCTCCACCAGCACGCGGGGCTCGTGCTCCCAGCCGTTGTCCATGCCCAGCAGGAAGTGGTCGAAGAACCGCTGCCGCACGTCCGCGTACGACTCGGCCGGGTGGCCGTCCAGGTCGGGCCAGGAGTGGTACCACCAGCCCATGACGAGCGACTTGGGGTAGTCGTCCGGCAGGGCGTCCCAGTAGATCTGGGCGTGGTCCGGCTGGACGTTCAGGTCCACGAAGCCGTGGTTGATCAGGATGGGTGCCGCGTGGTCCGACCCCTCGGCCAGCGCGCGCTCCATGGTCAGGGCCAGGTCGCGCTCCTGCCACAGGGGTCCCCACGTGCCGTCCACGCCGTAATCGGTCGTGGTCTTGCCCGTGCAGGGAGCCGCCTGCGCCGCGTGGTCCTCCGGCGCCGTCGACGTGGCCGGCAGCAACTCGATGGCCTGGTACGCCGGCCCGTTGAGCTGGTTGTCGTACTTGGCGCCCTGGAACCACTCGTCCATGTAGTAGGAAACCACCGGAGCCGTCGCGATGGCGGCCGTCAGCTCCGTGTCCGCAACGTGGGCCACCACGCTGCCCATGCCGGGGTGGCTCACGCCGTCCGTCACGACGCGGCCGTCGCTCCACGGCTGGTCGCGGATCCACTGCATGAAGACGCGGGCGTCGCTGCGGTCGATCTCACCGCCGAAGTCCAGGCAGCCCTCGGACCCGTGCGTGCCGCGGGCGTCCGCGCGCACGAACGCCATGCCGCGCAGCACCATCTCCTGCCAACCGCCGCCGGCGTTTGGCTCCGTGGCCAGGGCGTTGAGGCCCCGGTCCAGCGTCTGGTACGGCGTCAACTCCAGCAGCGTCGGCACCTTGGCGTCCGCCGGGAGGCCCTCCGGCAGGTACAGGGTCAGGCTCAGGTGCGCGCCGTCCTCCGCCGTGACACCGACGGTCGTCTCCGTCACGCCGTCGAAGACGGGTTCGGACAGGAGGGACTTCCAGGCCTCCACGGAGAGGCGGTCGAGTCCGGACGGGTCGGAGACCGCCTGCTCCGTGGTCTCGTCGTTCGAGAGACAGCCGCCGAGCGCGACGGAGGCAAATAGGAAGGTCAGGAGGGCCACCAAACGGCGCATGGGGCGAGGGAGGCGTCCTCCCATGTGACCGTTGTGGACGAACGACTGCATCCTCCGGAGCCTACCGGCGCCAGTACGCGTTCGTCCAAGCCGTCGCCAGCCGTGTCGCTTTGCTGCACGGCTCGCTCCCACCAGAACAAACGCTCCCCGGCGCCTACCGGCGCCAGTACGCGTTCGTCCAAGCCGTCGCCAGCCGTGTCGCTTTGCTCCACAGCTCGCTCCCACCAGAACAAACGCTCCCTGACGCCTACCGGCGCCAGTACGCGTTTGTCCTGGCCGCGTCCACCCCTCGGCTGCGCCGAGGGCTGGAGCGGGCCAGGACGTCCGCCTTCCGTCGGCTAACGCCTCCAGAAGGCGTTCGTCCTGGCAAACTCCAACTCCGCCGCCAGAATCTCCCTCCAGAACTGCGGCGACTCCGGGTCGCTGACCTTCTGCAGGATCCGCGCCGCCGTCTCCGCCCCGACGCCCCGGGCGACGAGGCACCGCGCGGCGACGCTGCCGAAGCTCGCCATCAACTGCCCGTTCTTGACCATCCGCTTGCGCTCGCCGCGCTCCTCCGGAGTGAGCCGGGCCGCGTCGCCCCGCAGCAGGCCCAGTCGGTCCTCGTGCCAGGGTCGCAGGCACGCCACCTCCAGGTTCTGGCAGCGCCGGCACCGAACGCGCTGGGGGACATCTGCGACCGTGGTGGCGGTCTTGTGGCCGCAGGCGGGGTTCGTGCAGACCAGGAGGCAGTCGCTCCGCTCGATGCGGTCGCGCACCTGGGCCAGCAGTTTGTCGTCCGAGCGCGGCGGGGCGACGAGGCGGCGGGTCTCCTCCAGCGCCAGCCGCGACAGGGGGCCCATGGCCTGCGAGACGACCTCGACGGTGCCCGCCGAGAGGGCGTGCAGGAACGCCGCGACGGCGTCGAGGTCGAAGCGGTCGTGCAGCAGCCTGGAGAGCGTCTCCTCCTGCAGGGCGAGGCGGTCCCAGAGGGCGTCGAGCTTGCCCTTGGTGGTGCGGTTGGGGTCGAGGTCCCGGGGCAGGGCGCCGAAGTGCTTGGCGACGTGGACGAGGTGGCTGCGCACGAGCGGGTCGCCCTTGAGGACGAGGCCGAGCAGCAGGTCGAGGGTGTCGGGGTCGAGGCTGCGCCAGGTCTCCTCCACGTCGCCGGGGCTGATGCTGGACGGGAGGGTGAAGGTGATGCGGTAGGCGTCG
>JANQNI010000324.1 GCA_028289805.1 Thermoplasmatota archaeon
TGGCTCCGTGCCTTGGGCCTGTCCGCTTATGCGCCCAGGACCCGGCGGCACTCCGCCAGAATCTTGGATTCATCCGGCATGTACCAGTGCTCGCGCGCCAGCAGCGGCGTGTGGACGTCGGGCGCGGAGACCATGCCGACGGGCGCCTCCAGGTGGTAGAAGGCGTCGCTCTCGACGATGCGGCGGGTGATCTCGCTGCCCCAGCCGCCGGAGCGGGGAGCCTCCTGGACGATGACGCAGCGGCCGGTCTTGCGGACGCTGTTGATGATCGTCTCGGAGTCCATGGGGCTGACGGTCTGCAGGTCGAGGTACTCGACGCTGACGCCGTCCTGCTCCAGTTGGGCGACGGCCTTGTCACAGAACCAGCGCATGGCGCCCCAGGTGACCAGCGTCAGGTCGGTGCCCTCCTGGACGACCTCGGTCTTGCGCAGTTCGGCGACCTCCTCGTCCAGCGGCACCGGCTCGCGGTACTTGCGGTAGAGGAACTTGGGCTCCATGAAGATGACCGGCTCGTCGCTGCGGATGGCGGCCTTCAGCAGGCTCCGGGCGTTGCGGGGGGTGCTGGGCATGACCACGGTGAGGCCGGGGGTGTGGGCGTAGTACGCCTCGCGGCTCTCGGAGTGGTGCTCCAGGGCGCGCACGCCGGCGCCGTAGGGGAAGTGGATGACCATGGGCAGCTTGTGGCGGCCGTTGGTGCGCTTGAGGTAGCGCGCCAGGTGCGACTCGTAGTGGTGCATCGCGTTGTAGGCGAAGCCGCTGAACTGCATCTCGCCGACGGGGCGGTAGCCGGCGATGGCGAGGCCGGTGGCGGCGCCGGCGATGGCCATCTCGCTGATGGGGGTGTCGAAGACGCGGTCGCGGCCGTACTTGTCGAAGAGGCCGTCGGTGAGGCGGAAGATGCCGCCGTCGCGGCCCACGTCCTCGCCCAGGACCATGACCTTGGGGTCGTTGGCCATCTCCTCGTCGAAGGCCATGTTCATCGCCTCGATGAGGTTCAGGTCGACGTAGCCGGTCTCGTCGCAGGTCTCCTTGTTCTTCTCGTACTGGACCTGCCAGGTGGGCTTGGAGAAGAACGGGTCGTCCTCGGGGGTGACGGGCTGGACGGCGGCGATGGTGTCGGCGGACATCTTAGTGGCCTCCCTCGGGCAGGCCGTGCTGGTCGAAGTGGGCCAGGAGCTCCGCCTTCTGCTTCAGCAGGTAGGGGGGGTCCTCGACCCAGGCGTTGGCGAACATGTAGTCGGGGGTGCGCAGTTCGGCGGCGCGGGTCTCGAAGTCCTCGATGGCCTGGTCGATGCGGGCCGTGATGCGGTCCTCCATCTCCTGCTGCTTCTTGGTGTTCCACCAGCGCTTCTTGGTGAGGTACTTGCGCAGGCGGTCGATGGGGTCCTTCTCGGCCCACTCGGCCTCGACCTCGCGGGTGCGGTACTTCTTGGGGTCGTCGGCGGTGGTGTGGACGTTCATGCGGAACGTCACGGCCTCGATGAGGGTGGGGCCCTCGCCGTTGCGGGCGCGCTCGACGGCGTCGCGGGTGGCCTTGATGACGGCGAGGAGGTCGTTGCCGTCGACCTGGACGCCGGGCACGCCGTAGGCGACGGCCTTCTGGGCGATGGTCTCGCTGGCGGTCTGCCACTGGCGGGGGACCGAGATCGCCCACTGGTTGTTCTGGATGAAGAAGACGACGGGGGCCTTCAGCACGGCGGCCATGTTGACGGCCTCGTGGAAGTCGCCCTCGGAGGTGCTGCCGTCGCCGCCGTAGGTGATGGCGACGTTCTGGGTGCCGTCCTTGACCTCGGCCCAGGCGGTGCCCAGGGCGTGGGTGTACTGGGTGCCGATGGGGATGCAGACGGGCAGGACCTTGGCGCCCTCGGGGATGTTCATGCCCTCCTCGAAGCCGGCGGCGTAGAGCAGGTCGTCGACGGGGTCGGCGCCGCGGTGGAAGTAGCAGACGCTCTCGCGGAAGCTGGGGCAGAGCCAGTCGTCGTCGGTGGTGCAGTAGATGCTGCCGGCCTGGGCGGCCTCCTGGCCGTGGGCGGGGGCGAAGGTACCGATGCGGCCCTGGCGTTGCAGCTTCAGGCGGCGGTGGTCCCACTGGCGGCTGAAGCTCATCAGTTCGTAGAGCTGCAGCAGGTCCTCCTTGGGGACGTTGGGGTCGAGCTTCTTGTCGACGGTGCCGTCGGGTTGGAGGATCGAGACGTGCTCGATCGCGGGCGGCGCGTAGGCGGTCGTGATGGGCATGGAACGTCCTCCGCTCGGGGCGGCGCGTGCCCTGGCTCGGCCTCGGGGACCGGCCGGGGTCGGGTAGGCGCCGACACTGGCGAGGCTATTTGAAGCAAACCGGAACGAGCAACGGTGGGAGCGAACATGTTCACGGCGGATGCCCGGGTGTGTGCATTGGGGCCGGGCGCGAAGCGCACGCGGGCAAGGCGGGCGGCGCCGGGGCCGGCAGGCCGGGGTGGCGCGGACCCCCGAACTCAGGCGGCGGAGGCGACGCCGGCTCGCGCGGGTGCGCGGGCGTCGCGGGCGGCCAGCAGGAGCGTGGCGAACAGGCCGGCGGCGCCG
>JANQNI010000182.1 GCA_028289805.1 Thermoplasmatota archaeon
CAGATGCGGAATTGCGCGCCGTCAACGACCATTGCGCCGAGCATGGTGCGTACTACGGCGGCAAGCCGGTCCCGGTGCCCATCAAGCCCCACTTCATCAGCGCCAAGCAGCGCCGGCTGCTCGAGGAGTCCCTGCGCAACCTGCACGCGGCGCTGGAGAAGTTCATCCACCTGTGGCTCGCCGACGAGGACCTGCAACGGATGTGGAACGTCACGCCCGAGGAGATGGCGTTGTACCAGGTCGACCCCGGCTACACCAACAGCATCCAGGTGGCGCGCTTCGACGCATTCCTGCGCGACGACGAGCTGCAGTTCCTGGAGTTCAACTGCGACAGCCCCGGCGGCACCGGGTACGCCGACGTCATCCACGACGCCTTCCTGGAGATGTTCGACCGCAACGACATGGGCGGCGACTACCACGTCAGCAACCGCCACCGCCTCCTGCACCTGGCCGAGACCCTGGACGGCTGCTACCGGGAGTGGCGCGAGACGCACCCCGACCACCCCGAGCGGCCCTTCATCGTCGTGGCGGACTGGCGCGACGTGGGCAGCCGCCCCGACATCGACATCACCCTGCGCCACCTCGTCGAGGCGGGCGCCGACGCCGTCTTCGCCGACCCCCGCGACCTGGAGGGCCGCGACGACGGCCTGTACTTCCAGGACCGCCGCGTGGACCTGGTCTACAAGCGCGTCATCGTCAAGGAGTTGGTCCACGAGCCCGAGGCGCAGGCGCTCACGCAGGCGTACAAGGCCGGCCAGGTGTGCATGGTCAACTCGCCCCGCAGCGTCATCCCCGGCAACAAGAAGATCCTCGCCGCCCTGCGGCGCCCGGACGTGCTGCGCCGCCTGAACAGCGTCGAGCGCGCCGCCGTGAAGAAGTACGTCCCCTGGACTGAGGTGCTGCGCGACGAGAAGGTGGAGTTCCAGGGCTTCCGCGTCAACCTGCGCGACTTCGTGCTGGACAACAAGGAGCACCTCGTGCTGAAGGCGGCCCAGAGCTACGGCGGCAAGGACGTGTTCCTCGGCTTCGAGACGGACGACGCCACGTGGAAGGACCTCGTCGACCAGCACATCGTGGACGGCGCATGGATCGTCCAGCGCCTCGTTCAGATTCCCAAGGAACTGTACCCGGAGGTGGTCGACGGGCAGGTCAACATGAACCTGATGAACGTCAACATCAACCCGCTGGCCTTCGGCGGCAAGTACGCCGGCAGCTACACGCGGCTGTCGAAGAAGAACGTCATCAACGTCAGCTACGGCGGCGGCATGACGTGCACCATGACCATCGAGCCCCGCAACGGCGTCGCGTGAAGCCGACGACCGGAGGGACGGGTCGCAAACGGATGGTTGAAGGCAGAGGAGTGCGGTGACGCGGCGTGCGTGACGTCCCCGCATCCGTCGGCGCCGGCTTCCCCCCCAGCCGCACGCCGCCGCCGCGCGCGGAGGTGCCCGTCTCCATGGGTGGGTTCTACCCGCGCGAGTACCGGCGGCTCCTGCGCGACGACCCCCACCCCTTCTGCGCCGTCTCGGAGTTCGACAGCACCACCGTCACCCACGACGCCGCCAGTCCCCTGCTGGGCACGGCACTGCACTTCCACCACGCCGTGCGCGACGACATCGCCGGCAAGCTCAAGCTGGACGACGCGGGGCGCTACCTGGAGGAGGACCCGGAGACGCACCGGTTCCTGGGGCCGCTGACGCACACCCTGACGCCCAACCAGAGCCGCTACGAGATGGACCTCAACCGGCCGCCCGACACCACCCTCTACACCAAGCCCAGCCTGGCGTGGGGGCAGCAGGTGTGGGACACGCCCCTGGACCAGTACGAGCGGGAGTTCAGCCTGGAGAAGTGGTACGAGTTCCACACCATGGTCGACTGCGCCGTCGAGGACGCCATCGACCGCTTCGGCTACGCCGTCGTCTTCGACTTCCACGCCTACAACTACCAGCGCAAGGGACCAACGAACTGGCGCACCGACGACAAGCCGGTCATCAACCTCGGCACCCGCCACCTGGACCTCGACGGGCGCGGCCGGGACATCGTGGAGTTCTTCCTGAAGGGCATCCAGCAGCACACCGTCCTGGGCGAGGCGTGCATGGTGCAGGAGAACGGCGTCTTCTACGGCGGCTACCTCAACCGGCGCCTGTCGCACCTCTTCGGCCCCAAGGTCGTGACGCTGTCCGTGGAGTACAAGAAGGTCTACATGGACGAGAACACGGGCGAGGTCTTCGAGGACGTGCTGGCGGACCTGGTGGCGCAGATGGACGAGTCCATCCGTGCCCTCGGCGACCATCTGGGGGCGTCCACGCGGGAGCGCAGCCGCGCCCCCGTCGAGACACCGTACCGGGCCCAGATCCCCGCCGTTGTGAAGCAGAAGTGACGCAAGCCTTAACCCCTGCACGAAAGCGTCCACCGCAGATGCGTGCCTTGATGAGCGTCCTGTGCCTGGCCCTCGTGGGCATCTCCGGCTGCGTGGACACGGACGACCCCAACGACCCCGTCCAGGACCCCGTCGCCGAGGAGCCCCAGTTCCGCGACCTGGAAACCAACTTCACCGTGGACCAGCCGACGCTGCCCACCCTGCCGCCCGCCCCCGGCGAGCGCGGCTTCGACGTGCCCACCTGGCGCCTCGGCGAGTGGTGGAAGTACCGCATGACGAGCCACTTCGACGGCCAGACCTACGACTTCCTGCGCGTGGTGGCGGGCACGGAACACGGCAACTACCTCGTCGGCTTCCCCGTCGACCAGTTCGTCAACGACGTCATGGTGCTGCACGTCCCCGGATACGGCGACATCAAGCGCGACGACCTGTCCTACGACGCCCACGACGTCCCCTACACCCCCCTGAACTTCCCCCTGGAGGAGGGCAAGACCTGGACCACCCACTACGAGTCCACCACCAACCCCCTCACCTTCGTCGTCGAGGAGGTCGACGAGGAGAACGGCACCGCGTTCATGACCGCCAGCGGCGGCCAGGGCAGCGGCCAGTTCATCTACGACGCCGAACTGGGCGAGATCAGCAGCTGGATCAGCCCCGGCTACGCCGCGTACGAGATCGTCGACCACGGCTACAACTACAGCGGCGTCGTGCGCGTCCCCCACGACCACGACCTCATCTTCTTCCACGGCCGCCTCGCCGGCGTCGTCGACCTCAACAGCAGCGCCGTCCCCCCCAACCCCATGCTGCCGACCCAGACCATCTCCATCGCCGAGGGCTACGACCGGGCCAGCTTCGCCCTCATCATCTTCGACGGCATCGCCAGCAACGGCCAGGATGCAAACGGCGTCGGCCCCGGCAACCTCGCCATGGCGCGCGGATACTACAGCCTCAAGGCGACCGCCCCCGACGGCACCGTGTACGAGACCACCATGATGCCCGGCGACGCCCCCGTCAGCATCACCACCTTCGGCCACGATGGACCCTCCGGTGACTGGCAACTGGAGGTCGTGGCCGCCGGCGAGGGCGCCGCGCTGCTGGAGGGCATCGGATACCACAGCATCGACATCGAACTGCCCAGCGGCTGCGTCCAGGCCAGCGCCAACGCCAACCACCACACCGCGTTGTGCAAGGCGTAGGCGACCACCCTCCGGCCGTCCCCGGTTCTTCCTCCCCCACTCCTCCCACCTTGTTCTCCCCGACAGTTCGGTAACGCCGGCGAGGGTCCATGTACGCCCGGCCCTCCCATTGCACCATGAGACGCCTCGCCCTCGTGTTGGCCCTCCTGACCCTCGCCCCGGCCCTCGCCGGAACCGCCAACGCCGCGCCCGCCGCGTCCACGCCGGACCCCACCCTCCCCGGCGCCCTCGACACCACGCGCACGGACTACGACTTCGGCTGGATGCTCGTCGACGACCCCAGCCTCCTCGTCTACACCTACCCCGTGCGCGTCACGGGCGAGGTCACCTACCCCACCACCGGCACCGACCTGCCGCTGCTGGTGCTGATGCACGGTCGCCACGGCACCTGCAACGTCATCTTCATCGAGACCATCGCTCACCCCTGCCCCGAGCTGGGCCTCATCGGCCCCGTCCCCAACCACGAGGGCTACCGCTACCTCGCCGACAACCTCGCCAGCCACGGCTACGTCGTGGCCAGCATCGACGCCAACGACATCAACGACCGCGACCTGCTCGGGGACGGCGGCGCCGTGGCCCGCGCCCAACTGCTGCTGCGCACCCTCGACGACTTCGCCGCCGTCGACGCCGGCACGGACGCCTCCCTGCCCGACCTCGTGGGCCGCATCGACATGGACGCCGTGGGCGTCATGGGCCACAGCCGCGGCGGCATGGGCGTCGCCACCGCCGTCGCACTGAACGACGCGCGCGCCCAGCCCCACGCCCTGAAGGCCGTCTTCGCCCTCGCCCCCACCGCCTTCGACCGCCCCACCACCCC
>JANQNI010000251.1 GCA_028289805.1 Thermoplasmatota archaeon
TACAATTCGCAGTTTTCAGGATTTTTGTCCGACCAGTCGGCCAGCTTGCCGGGGAGAGTGCCGCCGTCCATGGCGTTCTTGCGGATGATGAGGTCGCGGGCCTTGCGGGCGGCCTCGCGGGCGCGCTGGGCCAGGGTCGCCTTCTCGATGATGACCTTGGCCTCCTTCGGGTTCTCCTCCAGGAACTCCGCGAGCTTCTCGTTGACGAGCTGCTCCACGACGCCCCGGACCTCGGAGTTGCCGAGCTTGGTCTTGGTCTGCCCCTCGAACTGGGGCTGGGGGATCTGGACGCTGATGATGGCGGTGATGCCCTCGCGGCAGTCGTCGCCGCTGAGGCTGCCGTCCTTGTCCTTGAAGAGGCCGTTGCGCTTGGCGTAGTCGTTGAGGGTCCGCGTCAGCGCGGCGCGGAAGCCGACGAGGTGCGTGCCGCCCTCGTGGGTGTTGATGTTGTTGGCGAAGGTGAAGACGGTCTCGTTGTAGGCGTCCGTGTACTGGATGGACAGCTCCGTGCGGACCTTGCCGCTCTGGCCCTCGACGTGGATGACCTTGTCGTGCAGGGGCTGGCGGTTGCGGTTGACCCAACCAACGAACTCGCGCAGGCCGCCCTCGTAGTGGTACGTCTCGTCCGCCCCGTCGTCGGCGCGGGCGTCGACGAAGCGGATGTTGACGCCGGCGTTGAGGAAGGCGAGTTCGCGCAGGCGGTTCTGGAGGGTGGTGAAGTCGAACTCCAGCGTCTCGAAGATCTGCGGGTCCGGCCAGAAGCGCACCGTGGTGCCGGTGTCGGAGGCGTCGCCGAGTTCGCGGATGCCGTCGGCGTGGGTGGCGCCGCGCTCGAACTCCATCTGGACGTGTTGGCCCTGCCGGTGGACGTCCACCAGCAGCTTCTCGGACAGGGCGTTGACGCAGGAGACGCCGACGCCGTGCAGGCCGCCGCTGACCTTGTAGCTGCTCTCGTCGAACTTGCCGCCCGCGTGCAGCACGGTCATGACGACCTCCAGGGCCGGCTTGTCGTACTTGGGGTGCTTGTCGATGGGGATGCCGCGGCCGTTGTCCGACACGGCCACGCTGCCGTCGTCGTGCAGCGTCACGGTGATGGTGTCGCAGTGGCCCGCCAGCGCCTCGTCGATGCTGTTGTCCACCACCTCGTAGACCAGGTGGTGCAGGCCACGCTCGTCCGTGGAGCCGATGTACATGGCAGGGCGCTTGCGGACCGCCTCAAGTCCCTCGAGGACCTGGATCGAGCCTGCGCCGTAGTCGTCGCTCATGGTGCATCCCGTGCGCGCAGCGGGGCCTTGGCTCCGCTCGCGCGCGCGTGCGTACGCGTGCGCGCGTATAAGGGGGCGGATGGGGGCGACCTTGGCTTCCGGTGCTTCAGGTGCAGCGGCGGCGGGCCACGGCGACCGCCAGGAGGCCCGCACCCAGCAGCGGCGCGGCGAGCCCGGGGCTGTCCTTGCCGTCCGGTTCCGCCACGTCGGGTGCCGGCTGGAGGGTGCCGTCCTCGTCAGCCAGTCCCTCCGCCTGCAACATCTCCAGGAGCGCCGGCGGGAGCGGGTCGGCGTACTCCCCCAGGGGCAACCGCACGCTGCCGCCGGGGTGGAGGACGGGCTGGACCATGCCCAGGGCGCTGTCCTGGACGGCCCCCGCATCCACCACGCGCACCTCCAACCAGAGACGGCCGTCGGGGTCGTAGGGGACCGTGGTGGCCCCCCGGCCGGCCTCGGCGGCAGAGAGGGGCATTCGGACCTCCTGGACGCTCCCGTCGAAGGAGACGCTCGTCAGCGGCGCTGCGGCCAGGTCGCGCACGCCGGTGCCGTCGGCCAGGCCGTGGCGCAGGACCGCTTCCAGGGTCACGCCGTCCAGGGGTGCGTCGTAGGTGGTCCCGAGGGGCAACACCAGCTCGCCCACGTCGTCCGTGACCACCAGCCCCATGCCGAGGCGGGGGGCGAGGGGCAGGTGCCAGCCCATCCAGCGCGGTTCGCCGTGGCCGCTCATCACCTCCACGCCGCCCATGTCCGCCGGATCGTCTTCCAGGGTGTTCATCCAGAGCATGTAGGTGGGGAACCCGCCCGCCTCCGTGGCGTCGTTCTGCGTCTCGCTCACCGGGGCGAACACGCCCGGCAGGGGGTACTCGGGGGCGCTGTGGAACCAGAGCGTGTCGTGGTGGCCGGCCGGCTGGGAGACTTCCGGGTAGTGGACGGCCAGGTCGATGCCGGCGCCTTCGCTGGCGAGCCGGAAGACCTCGTCGCCGCCGTGGCTGTGCGCCCCCTGGGCCTGGACCACCACGAGCACGGCCTGCCCTTCCCCCGGTTCCAGGTGCAGGGCGTCCGGGAGCACGTGGGCCGTCCAGGTCTCGGGGAGCCCCTCGAGGCGGAGGGGCACGTCCTGGGCGGTGGTGTCCTCGTTGTGGACGGTGACGTTGTAGACCAGCACGGTGGGGCCGCCGTTGCTGGTGCGCACCGCATCGTCAGTGAGGAACGCCAGGAGCCGGTCGCCCTCGGCCACGGGGTAGGGCAGGTCCGTGTCGCCCAGGCCGGCATCCGGCATCCGGTCGTTGGGCGTGGGGCGGTCCTCGGTGGCGACTCCGAGGATGCTGTCCGGCTCGCTGGTGGAGAAGACCCAGAAGTCCGTCAGGTCGCGGCCGGGCCGCAGCGGCAGGTCGCGTTCGTCCGCCAGGGCCGACAGGGGGACGCGGGCGGTGAGGGTGCTGGCGGGGCCCCCCTCGATGGGTACCTCGTTCATCAGGACGCGCCAGCCAACGGTGTCGTCCCACCGGTCCAGGCTCGCCCGGAAGCCCACCTCCATGCCGACGGCGGGATTCAGGTAGACACGGTAGTCGAGGCGCAGGAGATACTGGGCCTCGCCGTGGGCGAAGTGGAGGAAATAGTACGCGTTGTCGGCGGCGACGACCGCTTCAGGGCCGGGAAACCCGCCCACGGCGAGCGTGACGACCAGTTCGTCGCCCTCCACGGCGCCGGAGAGGGATCGGAGATCGTACTGGTCCTTGCCGGCGGGGAGGCCGTGGTCGCCGTCGCCGTCGGCGAGGAGGTCCACCTGCGCGGAGGCGAAGGGAGCGATCAAGAACAGGAGGAGGGCGAACCACCGCACCATGACCGAAGGCGGCCCTGGGGGTACTTAAGGAGCCTAGTGAGTTCGTTCAATCGAAGCGGGCACGGGCTCGGCCTCGGGCACCGGGGGCGCCTCGTCCTTGAAGCTCCCCAGGTCCTTCTCCCTCTTCGGCTTGCTTCGCTTGGTGGTGGCGGGGTCCATCCCCACCAGCTTCGCCATGAGCACCCGGATCTCGTCCGGCGTGGCGGCGTCGAGGCCGAAGTACTCCGGGAAGCGCGCGGTGACGCTGAGGATCTTCGTCTGCCCGTCGCGGCGGGTCTTGACCAGGCCCAGCTCCTTCAGCGCGGGGATGTGGTCGTAGACCTTGCTCCCGATCATGTCGCACAGCTCCGACTGCTTGATGGGCTGGTGGTAGGCGATGAGGGCCAGGGTCTTGAGGGTCTTGGCCGGAATCTCCATCTGGGCGAACTTGGCGGCGGGCTCGGCGGCGGCGGTGCGCACCTGCATGGCCCAGCCCTTGCCGGCCTTGCCGACCTCCAGGACCGTGTCGCGCTCGGCGTACAGGGCCGCGAGCTCGCCCATGGCCTTCTCGACGGCGCGGCGCTTGAGGCCGGTGGCGTCCATGACTTCGTCCACGGTGACGGCGCGGCCGGCCGAGAAGAGGGCGGCCTCGACGACGTGCAGCGGTTTCATTCCGGGGGGCAGGTTCAGGTCCTTCATTCGGTGACGGCCTCCTCGATGACGGATTCGGCCTCGGGCAGCTTGGGCGTGAGCCAGATCTCGCCGTAGGGGAAGTCCTCCTGGGTCGCATCGACGCGCTGCTGCTTGATGAGAAACAGCAGGGCGTTGAAGGTCTGGACGACGTCCATCGCGTCGGGCTCCACGAGGTCGGAGAACGGGATGGGGAGGGTGGGGTACTCCAGGACGCGCTGCCATGTCTCGGCGATCTCCGCCTCCAGGTCCTCGGTGTGCATCATGCCGCCGACCTTGCCGCGCATCTTGCGCTTCAGGCTGAGGCGGGCGTTGAGCTTGGTCTGCTGGAGCTTCTTGCGCTCCTCGGCTTCCTGGTGAATTTCCTCGAAGGCGCCGATGAGCTCCATGAGGGTGACCTTGCGGTCGCCCTTGTGACGGATCTTCTCGTCGATGGGGGCCGCGGGCATCTCCTGGATGCGCTGGGTGTAGTCCCACTCGTCGTCCTCCATGCCCCAGTCGCCCACGTCGTCCCAGGAGAAGGCGTCGTCCTCCGGCTCCTCCTCGACGGTCTGGGCGCGCTCGGCCAGCTCGTCGCTTTGCAGCTTCAGGACGGTCCAGGCCATCAGGATGATGCGGCCGGCGGTGACCAGGTCCACGCCGCGTTCGCGGGCCTCCTTGAGGTACAACTCGGCGAACTTGGAGAGGTCCAGGTTCCAGGGGTCCATGTGCTCCTGGGTGACCAGTTCGAAGGCGATGGCGAGGTCGCGGTGGAAGGGGTCGCGCATGGAGACGTGCTCGCCCTCCTCGGAGCCCTCGACCATGCGGATGAAGTCGTTGATGCGGCCGCCGTCGTCATCGTCGTCGGCCATCGCCTTGTGCCACAGCAGGTGGCGCACCACGCCCACGGTCTGGAGGTCCACCTGCCGGGGCTGCTGGGTGAGGGCGGTGTGGCCGGGGACGCGCTCGATGACCATGGTGCCTCCAGGTTACTCCTTGATCTCCACGTCGCCGACCATCGACTTGATGGCGTCCGTGAGGGTCTCCTTGCTCTTGTCCTCGGCGGGCGGGGCGTCGCTGCTGGCGCTCTCGTGCTCCCGCGCGCGGCGCTGGCGGACGGTCGTCCCGTCGCCGTTGTCCACCGGCTCGCCGGAGTCGTCGTCGCGCATGCGGCCGATGTCGAAGTGGGAGATCATCTCGGACAGGCCGGGCTGGCTTTGGGTGACGCCGAAGATGTCGTCGGCTTCCTTGAGGGTGATCTTGCGCAGGGACACGACGATGAACTGGGCGAAGCGGCTGTTGTCCTTGACCAGCTTGGCCAGCAGTTCGCTGTTGACGGCGTCGAGGTTCTGGTCCACCTCGTCGAGGTAGTAGAACGGGCTGGGCTCGTACATCTGCAGGGCGAAGATGAACGCCATGCTGGTGAGGCTCTTCTCGCCGCCGCTCAGGGCGTCGAGGCGCGTGACGCGCTTGCCCATGGGCTGGGCCTTCAGAATCAGTCCTCCCTCGAAGGGCGCGTCGGGGTTCTCCAGCTCCATGTACGCCTTGCCGCCCAGCGACAGGCGCGCGTAGACCTCGGCGAAGTTGGTGTTGATGGCGGCGAAGACCTCCATGAGGGCGGTCTTCTTCTTCTGGGTGATCTCCTCGACGAGCTGGATGAGCTCCCGGCGCTGGTCCTGGAGGCGCTCCGTCTCGTCCGTGAGGTTCTGCTGGCGCTCGGACTGGGTCTCGAACTCCTCCAGGGCGCGCATGTTGACGGCGCCGAGGCGGTCGATGGCGGCCTCGGCGTTGCGCAGGGTGCGGCGCAGTTCGTCGTAGGCGGGCACCACCGTCTCCTCGGTCACCTCGAGGGGGTGCTCGGCCAGTTCCACCATCGCCTCGCCCAGTTGCTCCTCCAGGCCCGGAAGCTTCGCCTTGGCGTTGCTGATGAGGCCGTAGTGGGTCTCCATGCGGTCGCTGACCTTGTCCATCTTGGACTTGAGGTCGACGAGCTTCTGGTAGCAGGCGTCCTTGCGGTCGCGCAGCCCCTTGAGGTTCGCGGTGGCCTTGCGCTCCATGGCCAGCAGGGCGTCCACCTCCGCCTGGGCCTTGCCGAGGGCCTCGGTGTACCGGACGACCTCGTCCTCGTAGCGGACGCTGCCCTCCTGGCGGTCGCGCAGCGCCTGCTCCAGTTCCCCGACGCGCTGGGCGACCAGTTCCTTCTGCTTGGCGGCCACGTCACGGCGGTTCTCGGCCTGGAGGGCCTCCTCCATGAGGGTGCGGATGCGCTTCTCCAGGTCCTCCGCCTTCTCGCGCAGGTCCTTGCGGCCGCCCTTCAGCAGCAGCTTGCCCTTCTCCTCCCGGACGCGCTCCATCTCGGCGAGGCGCTCCTCGATGGCGTGGGCGGCGCCGTCGGTCTCGCGGGCCCCCTGTTCCAGCTGGGCCAGGGCGGTGCGCAGCCCCTCCAGCTCCTGGACGAGCATCTTCTGCTTCTGGGCCAGGTGGGCGCCACGCTTGTCGAGTTCCTTCAGGCGTTCCTCGACGTCCACGCCGCCGCGGCCGAAGGCGTCCAGTTCCTCCTGGAGCTTGGCCATCTCGCCGCGCACGCGCGACAGGCCGTCGACGGCGGCGCCCTGGGCGGCCTCCGCCTCGGCGATGGCCTGGATGGTCTCGTCCACCTTGGCGCGGTCCGTGTTCTGGAAGCCGGCGCCCTTCCTGCGGCCGCCGGCGGAGCCGCCGATCATGGCGCCGGACGCCTCGAACAGCTCGCCCTGCAGCGTCACCATGCGCACGCCGCCCATGAGGCTGCGGCCGGTGTTCATGTTCTGGACGACGAGGGTGTCGCCCAGCACGTTCCAGAAGGCGTTCTGGTAGCGGGGGTTGTAGTCGATGAGGTCGAGGGCGAAGCCGAGGCAGCCCTGCTGCTTGACCTTCATGAGCGCCTGGCCGCGGGGGCGGCCGGGCACGAGCTTGTTCAGCGGCAGCAGCTTGGCGCGGCCGCTCTTGTTGCGCTTGATGAGTTCGATGCACTGCGCCGCCACCGCATCGTCCTCGACGACGATGGCCTGCAGGTTGGCGCCCGCGGCGGTCTCCAGGGCGGTCTGGTAGTCGTCCTCGACGCTGGCCAGTTCCGCGATGGTTCCGACGACGCCCCGGATCTCGCCGCGGTCGCGCGCCGAGAGGATGTCGTCCACGGCGCGCCCGGCGCCGCCGAAGCGGGCCGCGGCGTCCTGCTTGGCCTGCAACTCCGCCAATTCGCGCTGGAGGCGGCGGATGCGGCCCTCCAGTTCCTCGTTCTGGCGGGCGAACTCCGCCTGCGCCTTGCGCAGCTCGAACAGGCGGCGCTCGGCCTCCTTGCGCTTCTTGCCCGAACCGTCCGAGGTCTTGCGCAGTTCGTCGGCCTGCCACGCCGTCTCCTTGGCGTCCTGGGCGGCGGTCTCCAACTCCGTCTCCGCCTCCTGGATGCGGCGCTCGGTGAGGTCCGTCTTCTCCGTCAGGCGCTCCTGCTGGAGGCGAAGCTTGTGCAGTTCCGTCTCCTTCTCCTCGTGCTCGTGCTTGAGGCGCCCCAGCTCCTGCTTCAGCTCCATCGCGCCGCTGTTGGACTTGCTCAGGGCCTCCTGGACCTGCTCGAACTCCGCCTTGGCGGCGGTGAGGGCCGTGCTGGCCTGCTCGTGTTGGGCGGCGCAGTCGGACTCGGTCTTGCAGACCTTCTCGAACTCCTTCTGGGCACGGCGCAGCTCGCCCTGCAGCGGGACGACCTCCTCGCGGGCGTCGACGAGCTCCTGCTTCGCAAACGCGATCTTCTCCTCGAAGCGCACCATGCGGTCGCGGGCCGCCTTGATGTCCTCCTGGAGCTTCTCGACCTCCTCGCCGCCCTCGGCGCGGATCTGCTGCTCCAGTTCGGCGAAGTCCGCCTGGGCCTCCTTGAACGTGCCCTCGAAGTCGCGCAGCCGCTGCTCCAGTTCGGCGCGCTCGGTGGTGAAGCGCTCCAACTGGCGCTGGACGTCGGCGATCTGCGCCTCCAGGTCGACGCGGCGGCGGTGGGCCATCAGGGCCTTGGTGCGCTGGACCTGCTCGTGCAGGTCCTTGTAGCGCTGGGCGGCCTCCTTCTCCTTCTCCAGTTGCTTCAGGCTGCGCCCGATCTCGTCCAGGACGATGCCGATGCGCTCCAGGTTCTCCTCGACCTCCCCGCGGCGCTTGGCGGCGGCGTCGATGTCGCGGTCGAAGGCCGTCACGCCGGCCAGGTCGTCGATGATCTTGCGCCGCTCGACGTTGCTCATCTGGCAGACGTGCAGCACGTCGCCCTGCTGGGTGATGTTGTAGCCGTCGGCGCTGATGCGGGCGTGCTCCAGGAGGTCCACGAACTCGCGCTTCTTGCTGGCGCGGTCGTTGACGTAGAAGTAGCTGGCGTAGGCGTCCTTGTCGTCCTTCCTGGGCGTCCGCTTGACCTTGCGCGTCAGCACCACGTCGTCGGCGTCGATGGGCATGGTGCGGTCGCGGTTGTCGAACGTGAGACTGACGAGGCAGTAGGCAGCGGGCTTGCCGGCCTGGGCGCCGTTGAAGATCAGGTCCGTCAGGCGGCCGGCGCGGATGGCGCGCGGCGAGTTGGGGCCCAGCACGAACAGGATGGCGTCGCCGATGTTGCTCTTGCCGCTGCCGTTGGGGCCCGTGATGGCGGTGAAGCCGGGCTCGAAGGGGACCGTGAGCTTCCGACCGAAGCTCTTGAAGTTCTCCATGTGGACCTGCGTGAGGTGCATCGCTTCACCGTCGGGTGGCTGCGCTGGTCCGGACGCGGCCTCCCGGTGGAGGCTTCGCCCGAAGTGTGCATCCCTATCCCGGCTTTCATACGGACTGCATCGCCTTTAACGGTGCCGGGTTGCCTCTCCTGTTGCCAGGACGACGGCGGAGGTCAGTCGTGGGGCCCCGGCAGCGCCAGGGGCAGGTAGAGCATGACCTCCAATCCCTCGCCGGCGCCGCCGCAGGCGACCTCCAACCGGCCACCCATGCGCTCCAGGACGCTGTGGGCGTACAGGAGGCCACTGCGCAGGGCCTGGTCGCCCTCCTCGCCGGCGTCCGCGCCGCGCAGCTCCGTCCGGTCCAGCAGGTGCTGGGCGACGCGGGGCTCCATGAACGGGTCCTGGTCCTGGATCGAGAGTTCCGTCTGGTCGCCGACGGCGCGGGCGCGCACCCACACCTGACCGCCGCTGGGGGTGACGCGCACGGCGTGGTCGATGAGCATCAGCAGCACCTGGACGAGGTTGCGCGGCGTCACGTCCACCGGCAACGCGTCCTCGGGCCGCTCCACGCGCAGCTTGATGCCGCTGGCGATGCTGCGGTCGGCAAACGGCGGCACCGCCTCGTCGAGCAGGTCGCGGGCGTCCACGACGCGCGTCGCCTCGTCGGTGCGCTCCAGCCCCTGCAGGGCGCCCAGGAGGTTCTCCTGGAGGTTCCACCAGCGCCGCACGTTGCGGTGCACGCGCTCCAGCGCCGTCTTCTGGCGGTCGGTGAGGGGACCGAGGCCGCCGCTTTGCAAGAGGTGCAACTGCAACTGGATGGGCGTGATAGGGCCGTGGAACTCCTGCAGGGCGCCGTGCAGGAGGTTGCTGCGGTCCTGCGCCACCGCGCGGGCGCGGTTCAACGCCACCCCCGTCTCCTCCAGCCGCTCGGCCAGGGCGCGGGCCTGCTCCGCGTCGGTGCGCTCCTGGTGGACCAGCAGGACGTGGTCGCTGCCCTCCAACTCGATGGCCTCGGCGCGGGCGGTCCACAACTGCCGTTCACCGTCGTGGTCGAGGGCGTAGTCGACGGTGTGCCGGCCGCCGCGCGCGGCCTTGCGCACGACGGCGGCCACGGCCTGGCCCGCGTCGTGGGCGAACCCCTTGCCCGACTCCAGGTCGGTCAGGTGGTCCTGCCCGGGCGCGTCGCGGGTGCTGACGAGTCCTGCCGGGGTGGCGGCCTCCTCCCAGGCGCTGTTGAAGGCGACGAGGACGCCGTCGGTGCGCAGCAGCGCCGCCGGGACCGGCATCGCATCCAGCATCCTCAGCGCCACGTCCGGGACGTCGCCGGGGCTGCCGGGTCGGCGGGCGCCGGCGCGGACGGGTCGAACCGCCATGACGTACCCTCGCCGCCCCCGAGGGATGAGGCCATTGATGGGGGAACGCAGGGGCCAGGGGGACCGGAGCCGTGCGTGCGCAGGGGGGAAGGGGCCCGGGGGCGCAGGGGCGCGGGCCTCGGTCCTTAAGGCCCCGCGCCATGCCGGTGCCGTGGCCGTCACGGAGTTCTTCGCCCCGTTCGCGCACGTCCCCGGCCGGTACGAGTGGTGCCGCATCCGCAGCCCGACGCACGGCGTCTTCGACGTCTTCATCGTCCTGGGACCCAGCACCGCCGACCCCGCGACCGTGTACGTGCGCGACGACGAGGGCGCCGCGTTCATGCGCGAACGCTACCCGGAATGCGACACGTTCCGCGTCCACGCGGACGACCTGTCCATCGAGGAGGCGCGGGAGGGCCGCACCGTGGTCGGCCGACTCGTCTCCCGCGACGGCCCCGTGCGCCGCGCCGCGATGACGTTCCACGGCGCCGACGCCGTGCCGGAGGAGGTCCCCTACGGCGGGGACGGGGCGCCCGTGTGGGGCAGCCGGTTCACCTGCACCGGGGTCGACCTGAACGTGCCGGCCGTCGTCGACGGCTACGTGGAGACCGCCGACGAGGACCGGGAGGACTTCCACGACGCGCCGGCCGTCGTCACGCTGGGCAGCTACGGCACCCTCGAGGAGCGCGCGGAGCCTCAGTAGAAGTAGGGCCCGTGGTACGCCCGCACGTCGGTGGCGAACCGGACGTGCAGGACGTAGTCGATGGGCTCGACGTTGACGGGGCCCGCGAGGAGGTCGCTACAGTACCCTGCGGGGTTGCCAACGAACACCTGCACGGCGCCGAGGGGTTCCCAGACGGGCACCTGCAACAGGTGCGCCGTGTGGTCTTGGACGCCGGGCGTGGGGGACTCCGTGCAGCCCTCCTCGTACTGGGCCTTGTAG
Source organism: Thermoplasmatota archaeon (assembly GCA_028289805.1). GTDB lineage: Archaea > Thermoplasmatota > E2 > JACPAO01 > JAHFTW01 > JANQNI01. The sequence goes on from JANQNI010000251.1 coordinate 10,767, forward strand.
CCGAGGCGG
>JANQNI010000254.1 GCA_028289805.1 Thermoplasmatota archaeon
CCAACTGCCCCTGGGCCAGGGCTTCGGCATGAGCGCCGCCGGCACCCTCGCCGCCTGCCTCGCCGCCGTCCACCTGGTCGACGAGGAGCCGGAGCGGGCGCTGGAGGCGACGCACGCCGCCGAGGTGGAACTGGGCGCCGGCCTGGGCGACGCCGTGGGCAGCTGGTTCGGCGGCGCCGAGGTGCGCATGCGCCCCGGCTGCCCCCCGCACGGCTGGGCCATGCAAGTGTCCGTCCCAGAGGCCACCGAGTTCCTCTTCTGCGTCCTGGGCGGCACCCTCGAGACCAAGCGCATCATCCAGGACCACGCGTGGAAGGAGCGCACCCGCCGCCACGGCGACGCCGCCGTCGACCGCGTCCTGGACGTGGGCCGCGACGCCGCCTGGGAGCAGTTGCTGCACGAGGCCAGCGGATTCAGCGCCGCCCTCGGTCTGCGGCCCCCCGCCATGGTCGCCCTCGGCCAGGAACTGCCCGGCGACCTGCACTGGGGGCAGTGCATGCTTGGCACCACCATGTGGGTGCAGGGCGCCGCCGGCGACCCCGACCGCGCCGAGGCGATCCTGGAGGGGCACGGTCGCATCCTGCGCAGCCGCGTCGACCCCAACGGCGCCCGGCTCGTGCGTCGCATCCCCCCCGTGCCCGTCGGCCTCCCCTGATGGGGACTCGGGGCCCGAGGGACTTGGGGACGGCGCACCCGGCACAACCGTCACAAGGCCCCAAGTCCAAGAATGGGGCGTGGAGCAAGCATCCCCGACGTACCCACCGGACCCCTGGGCGGAGGAGCGGGCGCTGCCGCGCTGGCGCCGCAGGGCCGGACGTCCCCGGCGTTTCCTGTGGCGCAGGGGGCGACGCATCCACCGGCTGCGCCGCTACCGGCGCCCGCCGCGGGCCCGCGACCGCGTGCGCTCGCGCCGCCGGCACCAGCAGCGCGTCCGGGTCGCCCTGAAGCTCTTCGGCGTGCCCGTCCTGGCCCTGGTCCCGGCGAGCCTGTGGTTCATCGCGTACCCGCTCAACCTGGTCATCGCGCCGGCGCTGGGCGTCATGGGCCTGGTCCTGATGTTCGGCCGCACCCATTGACCGGCCCACGCCCCAACGGGCGGGTGACCGGCACCTACGGGTGGTAGCTCATCGGGAGCTTCAGCGCCTTGTGGCGCTTCTCGACGTCCTTGGCCTCCAGGCGGCGGAAGCCCTCGGCGTCCACGACGGCGATGTCCATGCCGTTGCCGCTGGCGGCGTCGCGGCGCATGGCCGCGTTGAGGCCCCGGATGGCGAGGTCGACGGCGTCCTTGACCTTCATGCCATCCTGGTACCGGTCCTCCAGGACGCCGTAGACGAAGGGGCTGCCGCTGCCGGTGCACGTCCACGTCTCGGGGATGGCGCCGCCGGCGGCGTCGAGGCTGTAGACGCTGCCGCCGCGCTGGTCGTAGCCCGCGACGATGAGCTGCACCATGTACGGCATGAACTTGGAGTGGTTGAGCAGGTTGCCCAGCATCGTCGCCGCCCCCCGCACCGGCAGGGGCTGGTCGCGCTTGAGCCGGTACAGGCTCGCCTGCGCCTGCAGGTTGCGCGCCATCATCTGCGCGTCGCCGACGAGGCCGGCGGTGGTCAGGGCGAGGTGCTTGTCCACGGCGAACAGCTTCTGCGTGTCCTTGTGGCCGATGAGGTGCCCCATCGTCGCGCGCTTCTCCGTGGCGAGCACCACGCCGTCCTCGCAGGCGATGGCGAGCGTGGTGGTGCCGGTCTTGACGGCGTCTTGGGGGGCGGTCTTGGCGTCCATGGACACTCCGATGACCCCGCACCGCCCGGACGTTCATTTCAGCGTGCCGGTGGTCGAACGCGTCGTTGAAGAACCGCCGCCCGCGTGCGCCGTCCATGCGCCTCCCCGCCGTCCTCTGCCTCGCGGCCCTGCTTTCCCTGTCCGGCAGCGCCGTCGCCCACGGCGACCACGACCCCACCGTCCTGCTCACCCTCACCGGGGAGGGATGCACCTTCACCGGCCCGCCCTGCATCCTCGTCGACGGCGACGGCAGCGTCCTGCGCGGCACCTCCGCCCAGGCGCTGCTGCAAAACGACCTGGACAACGACGTCGACGTGCTGGTGTACCTGGACGACGGCGGCAGCCTCGGTGCCCTCGTCGGGGACGCCCGGACCGCGACCGCCGGCGCCGCCGCCAGCGTCCCCTTCGACGTCCCCGCCGACGCCACCGGCGTCTGGTACGTCACCCTGCAAGGCGGCCAGGAGAACGCCCGCCTGTTCGGCCTCGCCATCGACGACGAGCACACCGACGGGGAGGACAGCCCCGGACCCGGCGCCGTGGCGCTGCTGGCGGCCCTCGCCCTCGTCGGCGTGGCCGTCCGCCGCCGCGCGTAGCGCCGCAACCCCTTTGGCCCGCCCCGGCTCGCCGCCGCCGTGGAGCCTCCCGTCGTCGTCTGCATCGGCACCAGCCACCCCGGCAACGTGGGTGCCGTCGCCCGCGG
>JANQNI010000267.1 GCA_028289805.1 Thermoplasmatota archaeon
TTGACGTCCACCTGGTTGCCGTTCTTGCGCGTGTCCAGCGCGTTGCCCTCGGGGTTGACGATGGGCAGCGCGTAGAGCTCGTGCGTGCGCAGGAAGTGCAGGGTCGCCTCGTCGCCGGCGTCCGCCCGCGCCAGCAGGTCCTCCAGGTGGTACATGACCAGGTCCACGCCCAGGAACTCGTTGCCGTGGTGGCCGCCGTCCAGGTAGACGCGCAGCTTCTGTCCCGTCTGCAACAAGGCGTTCTCGAAGGGCACGGACTCGTCGGTGACGCGCACCGCGTACAGGGGCAACTCCAGGACGCCGGAGGTGCCCACGGTCATCCGGTCCACGCGGTCGGGCCACGTCGCCTCGAAGCGCGCGAAGGCGGCGTCCACGTCCGGCAAGCGGTGGACCAAGAGTTGCTCGTGCTCCGTGTAGCGCGCCAGGCCCAGGTTGGAGCCGGGGTGGTCCGCCACGGCGACGGGGGCGAGCAGGAGGGCCGCCAGCAGAAGCGGCAGGGCGGACGGGCGCATCACCACTCCACGGAGCGTCCCGGTTCGTAAACCTTGCCGAGGTCTCCCCGGCCCCGTCTCCCCCTACGTCGCGGCGGCCCCCGCGAACGAGAGGCCCACGGCGAACACGAGGATGAAGACGATGATGGCGAGGGCGCCCAGGATGAGGTTGATGAGGCTCAACCAGAAGCCCGCCACGGCCATGCCGCGACCCTCGATGGTGCCGCCGCTGGCGTCGATCTCCTTGCGGGCGGAGATGGCGAGGACGAGGCCGATGATGGCGGTGACGATGCCGCCGATGACGTACGACGCGATGCCCAGCACCAGGGCCGCCACCGCCTTGCCGCTCGTGCGCGTCTCCTCGTGTGTGGGGGGCTCCGTCGGCGCCGGCACGTCGGCGTCCCCGGTCCACGCGGCGGCGCCCGCGTCGGAGGGCGTCGGGCGGAGGTCAGCGCCGGGGTAGCCGCAGACGTGGCACGTGGGCTTGGTGCCCTCCAGGTAGTCGACGACGGTCTGGCAGCGGGGGCAGCGGGACTGGGGCGCCATGACGGCGTGCCAGCGGGCGGGGCGGAGAAAAAGATTCGGAGACGGAATCCTGGTCGCTCCTGCATCGGAATATTCCCCACTTCTCGCCATCCACCTTGCACCAACCTTATCCCCGGCGCCCCGCGTTGCCCGCCTGTGCTCCGGCACCGCGTCCCCCCGTCCCATGCCCACCATGGCTAGACGGAGTCGCGTTTCGTCCGCGTCCCTGGCGCGGGAGGTCCCCATGCGACCCCTGAAACTGGCTGTCCCCAACAAAGGTCGGCTCTCCGACGACACCCTCGCCATCCTGCGCCGCGCCGGCATCCACCTGCGCGGCTCCAGCGAACGCCGGCTCTTCGCCTCGGCCCTCGACGGCCGCATCCAGGTGCTCTTCCTGCGGGCGCACGACATCCCGGCCTTCGTGGCCGACGGCGCCGTGGACGCCGGCATCACGGGCCTCGACGTGACGCGGGAGTCCGGCCTGGAACTGGACGTCCGCACGGACCTGGGCTTCGGCAAGTGCCGCCTCGTGGTGGCGGTGCCGGAGGCGAGCGACTGGCGGACCCCCGACGACCTGCCCGACGGCGTGCGGCTGGCCACCAGCTTCCCCCACCTGACGCGCTCCTACTTCGAGGCGCGGGACAAGGACGTGCGCATCATCCCCGTCAGCGGCGCCTGCGAGGTGACGCCCACCCTCGGCGTCGCGGACGCCATCACGGACCTCACCAGCACCGGCAGCACCCTCGTCATGAACCACCTGCGCGAGGTCGGCACCATCGAGACCAGCACCTGCCACCTCGTCACCGCCCCCCAAGTCGACGAGGCGGTCCGGGAGGACCTGGAGCGCCTCGTCTTCGCCCTGGAGTCCGTCATCGGCGCCCGCGACCAGCGCTACCTCCTGGCCGACCTGCCCCGCAGTGCATTGTCGGAGGTGCAGGCGTTCCTGCCCGGCCTCGGCGGCCCCACCGTCGTGGACATCGCCGGGGACCCCGACAGCGTCGCCATCCAGGTGGTGGTGCAGGAGGACCACATCTTCGACGCCGTGCACCGCCTGCGCGAGATCGGCGGACGCGGCATCCTCGTGGTGCCCATCGACCGGATGGTGGCCTGACATGCTCGCGCAGCGAGCAGGGCAGGCCAAGCGAGGTGCCGCCTGCGGCGCCGAAGCTGGCTTGATGAGGGCGCGAAGCGACCGATTCAAGCCCGCCCCCGGCGCGCTTGCGCGGCGGGAGGTGGCCTGAACATGGCGGAATCCGAGACCGAATCCCCCGTCGTGCGCCGCTTCCGCCTCGCTAACATCGACCCCGCGCCCCTGCTGGAGCGGGCGATGGGCGTCGACCCGACCGTCCTCCAGGCCGCCGCCAGCATCGTGGAGCACGTGCGCCGCGACGGCCACAAGGCGCTGCGCGAACTGACGAAGCGGTTCGACGGCGCCGCCCTGGACGACCCGTGGCTCTCCGACGACGACTGGACCCGGCTGGCCGGGGAGTGCCCGCCCGAGGTGCGCGCCGCCATCGACGGCAACCTGCGCCGCATCGAGGCGTTCCACGCCCTCCAGGTCGCCGAGGAGCAGACCCTGGAAGTCGTGCCTGGCCTGCGGCTGGGTCGCCGCCCCGTGCCCCACCGCCGCGTGGCGTGCTACGCCCCCGGCGGCCGCGCCAGCTACCCCAGCACCGTCCTGATGACCGTCGTCCCCGCCCGCCTCGCCGGCGTCGAGGACGTCGTCGTCGTCACGCCGCCGCGCAGGGACGGCTCCGTCGACCCCGCCGTCGCCCACGCCGCCCGCGCCGCCGGCGCCACGCGCATCCTGCGCGCCGGCGGGGCGCAGGCCGTCGCCGCCCTCGCCCTCGGCACCCAGGACGTTCCCCGCGTCGACGCCATCGTCGGCCCCGGCAACGCCTACGTCACCGCCGCCAAGCGCCTCGTCACCGACCACGTGGCCGTCGACGCCCCCGCCGGCCCCAGCGAACTGCTGGTGCTCGCCGACGACACCGCCGACCCCGTCCACGTCGCCCTGGACCTGATGGCGCAGGCGGAGCACGACCCCGACGCCC
>JANQNI010000273.1 GCA_028289805.1 Thermoplasmatota archaeon
TCCGGCTGCCTGTCCGACCCCGGCGACGCCGAGGCCCTCGACGGCGCCGCACCGGCCTGCCCCCTCGAGGGCCCCACGACGCTCTACCTCGGCCCCGACCTCGCGCTGGTGCCGGAACTGCCCGAGGCGGGCGTCCAGGCCGGCAACAGCTTCCGGGAGGCGTTCCTGACCAACGACATGGACGAGTGGCGCGCCGCCGGGCAGGACTTCGCCTACGTCGTCGAGGGGACCCTGAACGTGACGTACTGGAGCCGCGGCCACGACACCGCCGCCCCCATCGTCTTGGGCGGCGACCCCGGCGAGGGCTACCACTGGTTCAACCAGGTCGGGACCACCCGCGGCTTCGTGGAGTCCTACGTCGTCGAGTACGCCTCCGTCCACGCCTCCTCCGAGGTCACCCGGCACGATCACGCCTTCGCGATGCCCGAGGGCGGCCTCCTGGTGGAGCCGGGGGACGAACTGCGCGTCCTGCTGACCAACCTGGTGCTGGACGAGCCCGCGAGCGGCCGCGGCCCCGACCTCCTCTACGGCGGCGACACCCCCAGCCACGTCGCGTTCACCGCCCGCTGCGTCGAGGCGCCCACCTGGATCCAGCGGGCGCAGCAGAACGACCCCGTCGACGTCCCCGCCCACCGCGGCCTCCTCACCGGCGCCGTGCCCGCCCGAGACGGGGTCAACCACGCCGACGTCCCCTTCACCCTCCTGCCCGACACGGACCGCCTCACCGTCACGCTGGTCCAGGACGGCGGCGCCAACCCCACCAAGGACGACATGGACCTCGTCGTCCTCGACGCCGCCGGCGACGAGGTGTGGGGCATCGGCAGCCCCTACTCCGACGAGGTCGGCACCAAGTGGCTGCACCTGCACCGCGACCTCGCCCCCGGCGACTACACCGTGCGCGTCAACAGCTACAGCGGCATGGACTACCAAGGCACCCTGACCCTCACGCAGGACCGCTTATCCACGACGCCGGACTCGCGCGCCCCGTGAGCAAGCCGTTGCGCGCCGGCGTCCTCGCCGTCCAGGGGGCCGTCAGCGAACACGCGGAGGCCCTGCACCGCGCCGCCGAGGCCACCGGGCGCACCGTCGAGGTGGTCACCGTCCGCACCCCCGAGGACCTGGCGCGCGTCCACGGCCTCGTCCTGCCCGGCGGCGAGAGCACCACCATCAGCCGCCTCCTGCGCAGCACCGGCCTCCAGGCGGAGGTTGAGCGACGCGGCGGCCACGACCTCGCCCTGTTCGGCACCTGCGCCGGCATGATCCTATTGTGCGGCCGCGCCGAGCACGACGTGGACGACAAGGACGTGCACCTGCTGGGCTTCCTCGACGCCCTCGTCGACCGCAACGCCTTCGGCCGGCAACGGGAGAGCTTCGAGGCCGTCCTGGACGTGGCCTGCGTCGGGGCGATGCCGGCCGTCTTCATCCGCGCCCCCGCCGTGCTGGAGCAGGAGGGCGCCGACGTGCTGGCCACCGTCGACGGCCGCATCGTCGCCCTGCAGCGGGGCCGCGTCCTCGCCACCGCCTTCCACCCCGAACTGACGCCCGACACGCGGATGCACGAACGGTTCCTGGACCTCGTCACCGAGGCCGCCGCGTCGCGGACCTAGGCCAGCGGGGTCTCGACCTCGACGCGGCCGCGCTTCTGGCGCAGCAGCGCCTCCAGATGGTCCACCGTCTTGCGGTAGTTCTCGACGGCGAGCTGGAAGTGCGCCTCGGCGAAGTTCCACGCCTTGCCCAGGTCGCCGTAGCGCAGGCGGAAGGCGCGCTTGCGGTCGCCGTCCACCTCGACGTACAGGTCCTCAATGATGTCGAGGTCCTTCAGCTTGTTCAGGTGGCGGTAGATGCTCGGCATGGTCGTCCCCGCCGCCTCCGCCAACTCCTCCACCGTCCACGCCTTCGTCGGGTGGACCAGGAAGCACTCGTAGAACACCCGGAACGAGATGCCGTGGTCCGGGCCCTTGCGCGCCGTGTACCCGATCATCTGGAAGAACAGCTTCGCCACCCGCTCCGGGTCCTCCTCGCCCGTCAGCGGAGCGTGGCTGACCACCTGCAACTCGAAGGCCATGTCCGCCGCACTCGTTCCTGCTTCAAAGGCGGTGCGAAATCATCGCGCTTTGCCGCGACGGGTGCCCCACGCCACGAACGCCAGCAGCGCCGAGGTCACCAGCAGCAGGACCGCCAGGACCCCCGACTCGTCCCAGAATCCGGCGTCCTCGGGCGCCGACGACGGCAGGACGGCCTCGTCCCCCTCCGGCACCGCCTCCATGGCGGCGGCCGTCTGGTTCTGGTCCGCCGCGCCGTCGGACTCGGGGGCGGGCTCCGGAGCACCCTGCGGCCCCCGCGCGTCGTCCTCCGCGGTCGCCCCGCCCCCCGGCGCCGACTCCTCCAGTGCAGGCGCCGGCTGCGCCTGCCACCACCAGCCCAGGGCCTGGCCGAACAACGCGGCGCTGCCCCCGGCCGCCAACACCGAGAGGCCCAGCAGCACCGCGAACGTGGTCGACTCCTGCGGGTGCAGCAGCCGCTGCCCCTGCCACGAGAGCTCGTAGTAGATCCACTTGCGCCCCTCGTCCACCTTCTGCACCAACCCGGTGGCGACGAGGACCTGCAAGTGCTCGTGGACCGTCGCCTTGTTCAACTCCAGGTCCCGGCTGACCTCCGCCAGCGTCTTGCGGCGCTCGTCGAGGGCCTTCAGGACCTGCAACCGCGTCGGACTCGCGAGGGCCTTGAACGTTTCCAGGTCGAGGGTGACCTTGGCCACGAGGGAAGCTGGCGCTTCACAACGAAAACGCTTCGCTCCCGGTTCGGGAAATCCCGAACGCTCAGGCCGACACCTGCACGCCCCGGAACCGCAGCGCCGGGATGCGCGCGCCGTCCATCCGCTTCGGCGCGTCGCCCACCCCGTCCAGGTGCTGGAGCAGCTCCGGCAGGTTGCCCCCGATGGCCACCTCCGAGCTGGCGCCCACGACCTCGCCGCCCTCGACGCGCCACACGTTGGGCGCCGTGACGGAGAAGTCGCCCGTCGTGGCGTTGGCCGTGTGGGCGCCCAGGACGGAGCCGACGAGGTAGCCGGCGTCGATGCCGGCGACCAGTGCGTCCTCCGGCTGCGCGCCGCGGCCCTCCAGCACCAGGTGGTGCGTGCCCGTCTCGGGGGGGACGTGGCTGTTGCCCCGCACCGCGCTGTGCGTGGACGTCTGGCCGTGCAGGTGGGCGTCGCGGCAGTCGAACAGGAACGTCCGCAGCACGCCGTCCTCGATGATGGGCAGGCGACGGGTGGGGAGGCCCTCGTCGTCGAAGGGCGTCGCGCCCAGGGCGCCGGGGAGGGTCGGGTCGTCGAACAGGCTGAGGCGCGACTGGGCCACCTCCTCCCCGAGCTTCTCCGACCAGACGGTCTTGCCCCGCAGGGCGTCGTCGCCGCCCACCGCCGAGACGATGAGGCCCGAGACCAGCTCCGAGACGGCGTCGGGCCGGAAGACCAGGTCGCAGGAGCCGGAGGCAGCCTCGCGGGGCTGGCGCAGGGAGAGGACCTCCTCGCCGACGCGCACGCCGACGCCGAAGGCGTCCAGCTTGCCCGTGTGGACGCCGTCGCTGTCCCAGGCGTTGAGGCTGCGCTCGCCGTCGGCCAGCACCAGGTTCACGCCCGCCTCGACGTGGGTGCGCCGGTCCGCGCAGGCGACGCCCTCGCTGTTGGCGACGGCCACCACGTCCCAGCCGATGCCGACGCCGCCGCCCGCCACGTGGGCCTCGGGAGCGGTCTCCTTGCTCGCCTGGAGCAGGTCGCGGGCCCACAGGGACGCGTGGTCCACGTCGAGGGTGGCCAGGGCGTCGTCCCAGCGGCCCTCGATCGAGGGCAGACGGTCGGGCGACGGCAACTCGAAGTCCCGCTTCGGGGCGAGGCGCGACAGGTCGGGGGCGCGGCCGACCGCGGCGGGGGCGTTGCCCTGGTCGCTGAAGTACGCGAAGCCGACGCGGCCGTCCTTGACGACGCGGACGCCGCCGCCCTGGTGGTCCCCGCGGCCCAGGGATGCCACCTCGTCGTTTTCCAACTCCAGGTCCAGGCTGCCGCCCAGTTCCCAGTAGACCTCGGCGCCGGACGCCCCGCGCGCGACGGCCTTGCGCACCACGTCCTCCGCCTGGCCCAGCAACTGCGCGGGATCCATCAGGCACCCCCTCCGACGAGGCAGTCCTGGATGCGCACCAGCGGCCCCCCGTCGCACACGGGCACCCACTGCCCCTTGCCGCAGTAGCCGGGGTCGCCGAGGCGCTGCTCGTTGCCCAGCGCGTCGATGTTGTGCAGCGTGTTGAGGATGTCCCCCGTGAGGCTGACGTCGCGCAGGGGCGTCGTCAACTCGCCGTCCTCGATGCGCCAGGCGTCCTGGGCGTGGAACAGGAACGTCCCACGGGCCGTGTCCACCTGGCCGCCGCGGCTGCCCTTGCAGAAGATGCCCTCCTTGACGTCGAGGACCTCCTCCTCCGCGTGCTCGCCGGCGTCGATGAGGGTGTTGCTCATGCGCACCAGGGGGCGGCTCTGGAAGTCCTGGGCCCGGCTGGCGCCGTTGGGGCGCATGCCGAATGTGGCGGCCCGCTCGCGGTCGCACAGGTATCCGACCAGCACGCCGTCGCGCAGGATCTGCTTGTCCTGGCCGGGCACGCCGTTGTCGTCGAACGGGAGGGAACCGAAGGCGCCCTCCAGGGTGGAGTCGTCGTGGATGTGCAGCCCCTCGATGCCCAGGCGTTCGCCGACGCGGCCCTTGAAGCAGGACTCCTCGGCGGCGACCAGGTCCGCCTCGGATGCGTGCCCGACGGCCTCGTGGGCGAAGACGCCGGCCAGCTCGGGGTCGATGACGACTGTCTGGCGGCCGCCCTTGGCGCTGGGGGCCCCGAGTTGGCGCACGGCGGCGTCGGCCGCCTCCTCCGCCTTGGCGATGGGATCCTCGATGCGAAACAGCTCCCAGCCCCGCGTGCCGCCGACGCGGGTGCTGCGGCCGGCCAGGTCGCCGTTGCGCTTGGCGGTGAAGTGGACCTGGGCGACGGTGCGGGCGAGGCTCCACTCGATGGCGGAGCCGTCCGTGTTCCAGAAGGACTTGGACAGGAGGGTCTCGGAGTACGCGGTGGTGCCGTTGCGGATCTCGGGGCGGGCGCGGACGGTCTTGTCCATGTCCGCAAGCAGTTCCCGCTTCTCCTCCACGGCCACGCCACGGGGGTCCTGCTTGGGCTTCCAGTGGACGCGGGCCTTGACGGGGTCGGCGTCGGCCAGCGACACCTTCTCCTTCCGTCCGGAGGCGGCGCGCGCGAGGCGGACGGCGTCGTCCACGGCGCGGTTCCAACTGCGGCCGGAGAGGTCGTTGCTGGAGGCGAAGCCCCAGGCGCCGTCCACCAGGACGCGCAGGCCGAATCCGGTCTCCTCGCCAGCCACCAGCGTGCGCAGGTCTCCGTCCTGGACCTGGATCTTCTGTTCCTCCTGCGTCTCCACGCGGAGGTCCGCGTAGGAGGCGCCGGCGTCCAGGCACCGTTGCAGGGCGCGTTCGGGGTCCACGGCGGCGGACGCGGGGCGGGGGGTATGGTCGTTTGCCTCGGGATGCGGGGTCGAGGCACGGGAAGTGCATGGGCTGGAGCAACCGGCCCCGGGGCCTAAGCGCTGCGCGGGGGTGGGTGGATTCGGACACACCAAGGCGCGTCCGAGTTCACCCACCCTGCCCGGCCCCGTCAAGGGGTGGGGCGCGCTGGCTCCCTCAATGCACGATGCGACGCCGCATGGTCCGCACCGCCAGCGCCGGGACCACGTAGGCGGCGACGGCGACGTACACGACGCTCCAGGGGGCAATGTCGGGCCAGTCGCCCAGGGCGGCGCCCCGCACCAGTTGGACCGCGTGGGTCAGGGGCAGCGCCACCGCGACGGCCCGCGCCGCGTCGGGCAACTGCTCCAGGGGGAAGAACGTGCCTGAGAACAGGAACTGGGGGGTGATGAACAGAAAAAACGCGTAGCTGAACTGGTCGATGACGCGCACGCGGCTGCTGACGTAGAGGCCGATGCCGGCGAACATCATGCCGATGGCGAACGCCAGGACGGGGATGAGGAATGCCGTCGGGTAGGACAGCAGGCCGAACGCGGCGACGACGAGGCTCATGAGCGCGGCGTTGATGGTGGCCCGGAACGCAGCCCACAGCACCTCGCCCCACAGGATGTCCGTGGGCGTCAGGGGCGTGGCCATGACGGCGTCCCAGGTCTTCTGGAAGTACATGCGGACGTAGCTGCTGTACGTGGTCTCCATGAACGCCGTCTGCATCATGGTGATGGCGACGATGGCCGGCGCGATGAAGCGGATGTAGGGGATGCCCTGCACCTCCTCGATGAGGGCCCCCAGTCCATACCCCATGGCGATGAGGTACAGGAACGGCTCCGCCAGCGGCGGCAGGGCGTTGACCTTCCAGGTCTTCTTGTAGACCTCGAAGTTGCGCCCCACCATCGCGCGCACGCCGGCGGCGGTGGCGTCAGTCACGCAGGGCCCTCCCGGTGAGGCGCAGGAACACGTCCTCCAGCGTCGCCCGCCGCAGCACGCTCTCGTCCACGTCGTGCGCGTCCCGGATGCGGTGCTGGAGGCCCTCCAGCCCGGACCCGTACGCGACGACGCGGTCGGGGAGGCGCTCGTGGGGCACGCCGTCCAGTGCGGCGACGATGGCGTCCATCTTCTGCGTGTCCTCGTCCGTGACGAACTCCAGCGCCTCGGAGCCGCAGTGCTTGGCGATGAGGCCGCGGGGGTCGCCGTGCTCCAGGATGCGTCCGCGGTCGATGACGACGAGTTCGTCGCACAGCATCTCCGCCTCGTCCATGTAGTGCGTCGTGAGCAGGATGGTCTTGCCCTGGCGCCGGAGCCGTCGGATGGTGTCCCAGAGGGCGTGCCGGGCCTGGGGGTCGAGTCCCGTCGTCGGCTCGTCCAGGATGAGCATCTTGGGGTCGTTCATCAGGCTGCGCGCCACGACGAGCCGGCGCTTCATGCCGCCAGAGAGTTCGTCGATGCGGGCGTCGCGTTTCTCTTCCAGGTTCAGGAACGTCAGCAGTTCGTCGGCGCGGGCGTCCGCCTGGTCGCCGGGGACGTTGTAGAACCGGGCGTAGATGCGCAGGTTGTCCCGGACGGTGAAGTCGGGGTCGAGGTTGTCCTCCTGGGGGACGACGCCGACGCGGCCGCGCAGGGTCCGCCCGTCGGTCGCCGCGTCGAGGCCCAGCACCGTGAGCCGGCCGTCGCTGGGGGGGCTGACGGCCTGGATCATGCGGATGGTGGTGGTCTTGCCGGCGCCGTTGGGGCCGAGCAGGCCGTAGCAGACGCCCTCCGGGATGTCGAGGTCGATGCCGTCGACGGCGGTCAGGCCGCCGAAGCGCTTGGTGAGTCCCCGTGCTTGCACCGCCGTCATGGTCGGCGTGGGACCGGCGGGGTCTGGATAGGGGTTGTGCACGGAGCCGAGGCAGCAACGCTGGGCGCTCCGACTCTTGCAGGAGGTCCGCTCAGGCGAGCTCCGCGTGCAGCCGCTGCAACCGCTCGGCGGGGACGGCCACGGTGCGCCGGGCGACGGCGAGGGGGTAGGGGTAGCCGGGGTGGTTGCGGTCGTGGCACAACGGCAGCAGGTGCGGCAGGGCGTCGGGGTCCGCCGCG
>JANQNI010000341.1 GCA_028289805.1 Thermoplasmatota archaeon
GCCACGCGCGCCGCAGCGACCAGGTTCAGGCCGGCGTCGCTGCTGGGGCGGTCGCTGCTGCGCTGGCTGCCCACCAGCACGACGGGGCCGGTGAGGTCCCTGAGGCAGAAGCTGAGCGCGGCGCTGGTGTAGTGCAGCGTGTCGGTGCCGTGGGCCACCACCACGCCGTCGCAGCCGGTGTTCAGGTGGTGCGCGGCGCGCTCGGCGATGGCGGACCAGTGCTCCGGCTGCATGTCCTCCGAGAACATCTGGAAGACCACCTCCGCGCGCACGTTGGCCACGTCGAGGACCTCCGGCGCGGCGGCGGCCAGCTCCTCCGGCCGCGTGGCGGGGTAGACGCCGCCCGTGCGGTAGTCCACGAAGCTCGCGATGGTGCCGCCGGTGCCCAGGATGGCGATCGTGGGCTTCTCCGGGTCCTCGGTGGGCGTCTCCAGGCGGACCTCCCGCGGCTCGGCGGGGGCGAGCAGGCTCAGGGTGGCGCCCTCGCGCGCGAGGCCGAGGTTGTAGCCGTTGTCCAGCTTCACCGTCCACACGTCGGGGCTGCTGAAGCCGTGGCGCGGCATCAGGACGCCCTCGAAGACGTTCCCGTCGCTGGTCTCCACGCGCACGCGGTCCCCCGGACTCGGCTCGCTCACGGCCGCCGGCACGGGAGGGGCCTACTTGAAGGAGGGGTGCAGCGGGCGGTCGCGGGCGGCCTCACCCGGCAAGCGTGTAGCCGTCGGGGACCGGCCCGTCGAACTGGCTGCTGGAGAACGTCACGCCCTGGTCGACGGCCACGTTCCCGCTCGTCGCGTAGCCAAGCAGCAGCATCCGTCCCCCCGGGGGGTCGTCCAGGACCAGGCGCAGGGGCGACGGTCCCTCCACCGTGCCCAGCCGTCCGTCCTCGCCGCTGACCGCCAGGACCATCTCCTCGGCCGTGACCGTGGTCGGCGTCCACTCCATCTCGACGATCCACGTCCGCGTCGTGGACGCCACCTCGACGACGGGGACGCCGTTGCCCAGGTACAGTTCATCGTCTGTGCGCAGCATCCAGTGGTCGTCCCGGGTCAGGACCCGGGGCTCCGCGTACGCGGTTTCGCCGTCGAACGCGTCCAGGGCGTCGTCGGGGTCGTCCCCGGCGCCCTCGGAGGGGTCGTCCAGGCATCCAGCCATCCCGGTCATGGGCGCGAGCAGCGCAAGCAACAGCAGCATCAAGGCACGCATGGGGTTGCATCGGCCCCGCGGGGCCCTCGTTTGTGGATGGAGGGTTGGATCGTGCGCCTGCGCCGGGCCTTGCCCGGTGCCGCTCAATCCACGCGCGTGTACCCGTCCGGGACCGGCCCGTCGAACTGGCTGCTGTGGAACGAGACGGTCTGGGACACGACGGCGCCCCCGGCGGCAGCGAGGCCCCACAGGGCCATCTCGCCGCTGGGCGGGTTCTCCAGGACCCGGCGCAGCGGGGAGGTGCCCTCCACCTGCTCGTCGAAGTCCGCACCGTCCCGGACGCGCAGGACCATCGCCTCGTTGGTTGGCTGCGAAACGTCGCCGCGTCCTACGCCCGCGTCCCGCGGCGGGCCCGCCGCATCGGCGTCTTCCCCGCCCGCGGCTCCCGGTACTTGCGCGCCCGCCACGCGAAGACGACCGCCGCCAGGACGCTCACGGCGAGCAGGCCCCAGACCTGGAACGCCACGAGGGCGTCCACCCAGTCGCGCGCCGAGGCGCAGCGGTCGAGGCCGGTGTGCCAGGAGAATGTCATGGGGTCGCACCGGCGCAGCCCGATGCCGTTCCAGGTCCCCAGCAACCCCAGGGCCCCGGCCGCCAGCAGGGCGCCCAGGGCGGTCCCCCGCAGCGTCCGCCGCGCCAGGTCCCGTTCCAGTTCCGGCGGCTGGAGGTGGCCGGGG
>JANQNI010000342.1 GCA_028289805.1 Thermoplasmatota archaeon
ATGACGGCCAGGACGAAGCCGCGCAGGGGCAGGAACGTCCCGTGGGGCGGCAGCGCCAGGATGCGGGGGTCGATGCCGAGCACGGGCTCGAAGCGCACCCCGTCCGCGACGCCGGCGGCGTACCCCTCGGTGAAGATGCGCAGGAACGCGGTGCGCGCCCGGAGGTCGCCCAGCAGGTCCCCGAAGTCGAGGCCCGTCAGGGCGCCGAGGGTGGTGCTGCTGGCGTTGATGAGGAGCTTCGTCCACTGCACGCCGCGCATGTTGTTGTGCACGCGCGTGGGCGCCACCGTGGACAGTGCCCGGGCCACGGGGTGCGGGTCCGGGACGACCATGCGGTGGTCCGGCCAGGGGCCCACCACC
Organism: Thermoplasmatota archaeon; assembly: GCA_028289805.1. Taxonomy (GTDB): domain Archaea; phylum Thermoplasmatota; class E2; order JACPAO01; family JAHFTW01; genus JANQNI01. The sequence continues at coordinate 361 of JANQNI010000342.1, forward strand.
AGTTCCCCGACGCCGGTCTGTCGGCTGACGCCGGTGTCCTCCAGGGTGGCGGGGAACGCGACGGTGCAGGCGAGCAGCCGGTCCGGCACCAGGGCCGCCAGCCGGTCGCCCTGGAGGCCGTTGAGGAGGCTCACGACGACGCCGGCGGGGGCGAGGGTCGGAAGCCACGCCGCGAGCGCGTCCTCGGCGGCGTCGATCTTGGTGGCGAGCACCAGCGCGTCGAAGGGCGCTTCGGCGTCCTTGGCGCGGCCCACGGCGGGCACGTCCGCCGCGACCTCGGTGCCGTCGGGGGCGACGGCGGTGAGGCGGCCGTGTTCGGCGGCCCGCGCGCGGTCGCGGCAGGCGAGCACGACGTCGTGGCCGGCGTGGGCGAGTCGGGCGGCGAAGCAGACGCCGAGGGCGCCGGGGCCGACGACCAGGATGCGCACGAGGTCACGCAGGCCGGCGGGCGCTGATGCCGGTTTCGCTTCGGCGCGGAGGTCGAGACCGGCACATCCCCTTCGTTTCCACTGGAACCTTCCCCTGGGGCGCTCGACCCCTTGGTTTCCTGTGGAGCCCCGCCGTCTCCGGGGCGGACCCGTGCGCCCCTTCTTGTGAACCTTCATAGCCTGGGTGCGGTTGGGACGGCTTCCCTGCGGCGCGGGCCGGGTGGTCCCCGCATCGCACGCAGGGACAGGCGCAGACGACCCAGCGCAGGCTAGGTCGAGTGCCTTCACTGACCTCTCTGGGGCAGGGGAATCAACGAGGGGAGACTACGGGATGCAGGAGATGCAGACGTTCGCCGTCCAGGACAGCCAGCTCGCCGCCAAGTGGGACGGCTTCCTGCAAGACTACTGCAAGCACCAGGTCCAGCAGGCCGCCCTGGACTACCCCGAGGTCCGCAGCGTCGAGGTGCAGTTCAACGACATCCAGCTGCGCGACCCCGAGCTGGCCGACTACATCCTCCAGCGCCCCCGCCACTCCATGCGCGTCGGCACCACCACCCTCTACCAGGTCGACGTGACGGTGGAGCCCAAGCCCCGCCTCTCCCTGCGCATCACGGGCCTCCCCGAGAGCTGCCGCATCATCCCGCGCCAGCTCCGGGCCGAGCACCTGGGCCGCTTCCTCGCCGTCGAGGGCCTCGTCAAGAAGGTCACGGAGGTGCGCCCCATGATGCTGGAGGCCGCATTCGAGTGCAAGGCGTGCGGCAACCTGGTCCACGTCTTCCAGGACGAGGAGATGCTGCAGGAGCCGGTCCAGTGCGACAACTGCGAGCGACAGACCTCCTGGCGCATCAAGGAGGAGATGAGCCGCTTCGTCGACCACCAGAAGGTCGAGATCCAGGAGTCCCCCGAGGGGCTGCGCGGCGGTTCCCAGCCAGAGCGCCTCACCATCCACCTGCGCGAGGACCTCGTGCACCAGGTGGCCCCCGGCGACCGCATCCGCATGAACGGCGTGCTGGTCACCGAGGCGCGCCGCCAGGGCAGCCAGAAGAAGACCGAGTTCAACAAGGTCCTGGAGTCCGTCAGCGTCGAACACCAGGAGAAGGCGTTCCAGGAAATCGTCCTCTCGGAGGAGGACGAGCAGTGGATCCAGGAGATGAGCGAGGACCCCACCGTCTACGACCGGTTCCGCCGCAGCTTCGCCCCCACCATCTTCGGCCACGAGATGGAGAAGGACGCGCTCATCATGACGCTCTTTGGCGGCGTGGCCAAGCACTACAAGGACGGCAGCCGCAACCGTGGCGACATCCACGTCCTGATGGTGGGTGACCCCGGTGTGGCAAAGTCGCAACTCATCCGGTACCTCTCGAAGCTTGCCCCCCGCGCCGTCTTCACGAGCGGCAAGAGCGCCAGCGCCGCCGGCCTGACGGCCGCCGCCGTCAAGGACGAGTTCGGAGAGGGCCAGTGGACCCTCGAAGCCGGTGCCCTCGTCATGGCCGACCAGGGCATCGCCTGCATCGACGAGCTGGACAAGATGTCCAGCCAGGACCAGAGCAGCATGCACCAGGCGATGGAGCAGCAGGAGATCAGCATCGCCAAGGCGGGCATCAGTGCCACCCTCAAGTCGCGCTGCGCCGTCGTGGGCGCCGCCAACCCGAAGCTGGGCCGGTTCGACGAGTACGAGCCCATCCACGCCCAGATCAACATGCCCCCCGCCCTCCTGAGCCGCTTCGACCTCATCTTCTCGCTCCTGGACAAGCCCACCCGCGACAAGGACAGCCGCCTCGCCGGCCACATCCTGCGCACCCACCAGGCCGGTGAGGTCCGCGAGCACCGCATGGCCAACCCCCTGGGCGCCTACAGCCTCGACGACGAGGAGGCGCTCATGAAGAAGGCGGAGCCGGAGATCTCCGCCGACCTGTTTCGCAAGTACGTCGCCTACGCCAAGCGCCACGTCTTCCCCGTCCTCACGGACGAGGCGTTGGAGCGCATCCAGGAGTACTACGTGGACCTGCGCAACAGCGGCGACGGCAGCCTCCCCTTCACGGCGCGACAACTGGAGGCGTTCGTGCGCCTCTCGGAGGCCAGCGCCCGCATCCGCCTCAGCCAGGAGGCCACCATCGACGACGCCGAGCGCGCCATCCGCATCGTGGAGTACTACCTCCAGAGCGTCGGCGTGGACCGGGAGACGGGCAAGTTCGACATCGACGTCATCGCCACCGGCGTCAGCCACTCCCAGCACGACCGCGTCCGCTCCATGCAGGAGATCGTCCGCAGCCTCGCCAAGCAGTCCGAGAAGGGCTACGCCCGCGAGGAGGACATCATGGAGGAGGCGGAGCGCCAGGGCATCCCGACGGCGGAGGCCCGCAAGAGCCTGGAGACGCTCAAGCGCAACAACAGCGTCTACGCCAAGGGCGGCAGTGGCACCTACGCCCCCCTCAACCCATAGCTCCATCTAGGAGGCTCAAGTCGCGCGCCCTGATGTTCGCCGTCCGCAACTACCAGCAGGGCGTGCAGCGCCTCTGCGCCGCGTGCGACGAGGACCTCCTGGACCGCTCCTACAGCGAGGGCGCACTGCGCCTCGACGTGACGGCGTCCTTCTACGACGGCATGCGCGTGGGGGCGGACGAACTGCGGGCGTTCCTGCGCCAGTGCACCATCGCCAACCTGGTCGGAGAGGGCGCCGTGGGCGTCGCCGTGGAGTTGGGCATCGTGGACGAGCGCAACGTCAAGACCGTCGAGGGCGTGCCCCACGCCCAGTTCATGCTGCTGATGGAGTGAGCCATGATCTGCGTGGAGTGCGGTTCGGACGTGGAGCATCTCATCGGGGGCTCCTGCGCGGCGTGCTTCGTGCGGGCGACGCCGCTGCTGTCCGTGCCCGACGTGGTGCGCATCGAGCTGTGCGCCCACTGCGGGGCCCGCAAGTCCGGCGCGCACTGGCACGACCCCGGCGACGCCCCGGAGGAGTGGGTGCGCGACGAGACCGTCCGGGACTCCGTGGGCGTCCACGAGCGCGTGGACAACCCCGTTCTGGAGACGGACGAGCGGCAACTGGACGAGCGCACGTTCCACTACGCCATCGAACTCCACGGCACCGGCGACGGCGTCCCGCTCTCGGAGTCGGCCGAGGCACAACTGCGGCGCACCAAGAGCGTCTGCGACCGGTGCAGCCGCCTTGCGGGGGGCTACTACGCCGCCATCATCCAACTGCGCGCCACCGAGCGCGACGTGCGCCCCGACGAGTCGGAGCGCGCCCACCGCATCGTCGCCACGGAGCTGGAGCGGCAACTGGAGGGCGGCAACCGCTTCGCCTTCCTGAGCAAGGACGGGTCGATGCACGGCGGCCACGACTACTACATCGGCGACATCGACGCCGCGCGCAACGTCTCGCGGCTCCTGAAGGACCGCCTCGGCGCCTCCATGCACGAGTCGGCCAAGCTGGTGGGCCGCCGCGAGGGGGAGGACGTGTACCGCATCACGTTCCTGGTGCGCATCCACGCCTTCAGCCCCGGCGACCTCGCCGTGGGCAAGGCGGACCACCGCCTGTTCAGCGTCGTCGCCGTCCACCAGGGCGGCAAGGTGGCCGTGCTGGACCTGGAGACCCACCGCCGCGACCGCGTCCACGAGGAGCGGCTCAAGCGGTTGGGGGGCCCGGAACTGCTCCAGGACGCGGTCCGCGTCAGCCGTGACGCATCAGGGGTGCAGGTCCTGGACCCCCAGAGCTACAAGACCGAGACCGTGCTGGTCCCGGTCGAGTACGACGACGAGGGGGAGACGGTGCCGGTGCTGCGCCACGAAGAACGGCTCTACTGGGCGCCACGGCCGGGCGGGTGGATGAGTTGACAAACAATTCTTAAATAGGCGCTGAGTCAGAGGAAGAGGCGCGACCCCGGCGCAGCACGCGTCGGACGGAGGGACACATGACACTAAGGATCCTAACCCTGGAAGACCTGGCCATGGCCGTCAGCAACCGCATCGGCATCCCCGAGGAGGACGCCGTGCGCGACGCCAACTTCGTCATGGACATCTTCGGCTTCGACGACCGCGTCATCGACAACGTCCTCGAGCCGGAGGACCGACAGCTGTTCTACATCCTGGAGGAGGAGGGCATGCTGACGACGGAACGCGAGGAGACGACGCTCTACGACGGCCGCGAGTGGCGCACCCACTACTGGCTGTTCAAGAAGAACGCCGTCTTCGTCATGTCCGAGGAGGAGCGCGAGATCCGTCGCCGCCGCAAGGCCCGCCCCCAGGAGAGCGACGTCTACAACCAGCTCCCCGACGACATGTGGGCGTCCAGGCAGATCTGAGGCGCGCAGCGACGAAGACCAGACTGGACGGCCGCATCGGAGCGAGCCGCGCTTGCGTGGCTGGCGACCCCTGGGCTTCACGTCAGAACTGAACCGGCTTCCGCCGACCTTCCTCTCTTCTCCCCTTGTCTGCCGCAGCGCCTACGGCCTGCGTGCTTCCTGCCGATCGATGAACCTGCGCCGCAGGGGACCCGCCCACAGGCTCGCGGTGTGCCCGAGGACGCTGAGGCGCCGCAGGGGCGTCCCCTCGGCCCGGCACGCCCCACGGCGGATGGCGTCGAGCACGTCGTCGACGGAGCCGGGTGCGTCGTCCAGGACGGTGTAGGCGGCGCCCACGTCGTGCACCCAGTGGGCGTCGCTGCCGCCCAGGGGGCTGACGCCGAGTTCGCTGACGAGCTTGCGGGTGTTCTGCTGCACGAGGCGGCGCTCGCGGGCGTTGACGGCCTCGACGGCGAGGATCTGCCCCTCGTCCGTGTGGTGGTGCAGGGCGCGGGGGCCCATGCCGGAGAAGGAGCGCAGAGGGTGGGCGGGGACGGCGACGCCGCCCTGGTCCTCCACGTGCTCCCGCGTCTCGAGGTAGCCGAGGCCGCGCGGGACGTCCTCGCGCACGCCGAGGGCGAGGATGTGTCCCTCGGCGCTGGTGACCTCGATGGCGGGGACGATGAGCAGGCCCGTCTTCTCCTGCGCCTCGCGGATGTGGGCGTGGCCGGCGACGGTGTCGTGGTCGGTGAGGCAGAAGCCGCCGAGGCCCGCCGCCTGGGCCGCCACGGCGAGGTCGAGGACGCTGCCGCGGGCGTCCTTGCTGTGGCGGGTGTGGACGTGGCAGTCGAGGCGGAACGCCGCGTCGGGGGGAGCCACGCGAAGGCGCCTCACCGGATGCTCGCCCCCGCCGGCATGGGGCGCTGCGGGTTGAGCACGCTCACGGCGCCGTCGTGGTCGGCGGCGAGGATCATGCCCTGGCTCTCGACGCCGCGCAGCTTGACGGGGGCGAGGTTGGCGACGAAGGCGACGGTCTGTCCCTCCAGTTCGCGGGGCTCGTAGTACGCCCGCAGGCCGGCGACGACCTGCCGTTCGCCCAGGTCGCCCACGTCGAGCTTGAGGACGTACAGCTTGTCCGCCTTGGGGTGTTCCTCGACGTGCTTGATGGTGGCGATGCGCAGTTGCACCTTCTGGAAGGTGTCGAAGTCGACGACGCCGGCCTCGGGAGCTTCCTGCTTGGCGTCCGCCGGCTTCTTCGCGTCCTTCGCCGTGCTCTTCTTGGACGCCTCGGTCGCCTTCGCGTCGGCCTCGGCGCCGGGCAGTTCCTTGGGGTCGAGCTTGCGAAACAGCGCCTGGGGCACGGGCAGCGCGTGCCCGGTCTGCAGCGGCGCCGTGGCGGCGCTCCAGGGGGCGTCGTGGACGCTGCCGTCCTCGCCGAGCATGCTCCAGGTCTTCTGGGCGGCGTCGGGCAGGTAGGGTGCCATGTAGACGGCGAGGGCCTTGACGACGCGCAGGAGGGCGTACAGGGCGGCCTCGCCGGCGGCGCGGTCCTCCTTCAGGAGCTTCCAGGGGGCGGCCTCCTGCATGGTCTGGTTGCCCCAGCCGGCGAAGTTCAGGAGGCGCCGGACGGCCTTCTTCAGTTCGACCGCGTCCAGTCGGTCGGCCATGTCGCGGCCGCACGCCTCGACCTCCGCCAGCACGTCGCGTTCCAGGTCGCTGTCGGCGGGGGGCGCGGGGATGGTGCCCAGGTTCTTCTGCGTGAAGCTCAGGACGCGGTGGACGAGGTTGCCGAGGGTGCCGACCAGTTCGTCGTTGACCTTGCTCAGGAAGTCGTCCCAGGTCCAGTCGCTGTCGCGCTGCTCGGGCATGTTGACGCTGAGGTAGTAGCGCACGGCGTCGGCCTGGAAGCGGTCCAGGACGTCGTGGACGGCGATGGAGACGCCGCGGGACTTGCTGAACTGCTGGCCGCTGAGGTTGAGAAACTCGTTGGCGGGCACGTCGAAGGGCAGCACCAGCGGCGCCTGGCCGTTCTTCTCCCGCCACTCGTTGTAGGCGGTGAGGATGGCGGGCCAGATGATGGTGTGGAAGGGGATGTTGTCCTTGCCGAGGAAGTAGTAGCTGCGGCTCTCGGGGTCGGCCCAGTAGCGCCGCCAGCCGTCCGCGTCCGCGGGGGCGGGGGCACCGGGGACGTCCGCGGCCAGGTTGGCGGCGCCGGCCGGGAGGCCCTCGAAGTCGCCCCGGCTGGCGCGCTCGGCCCACTCCACGGCGGACGTGAAGTAGCCGCAGACGGCCTCGAACCAGACGTAGATGCGCTTGTCCTCGAAGCCCTCCAGGGGGATGGGGACGCCCCAGGTGAGGTCGCGGGTGATGGCGCGGTCCTGGAGGCCCTCGCGCAGCCAGTTCTGGGTGAAGTTCTGGGTGTTGGCGCGCCAATGCTCCTTGTGCTGGGCGAAGTAGCGCTCCAGCTTGGGTTGCAGCTTGGACAGGAGGAAGAAGAAGTGGTCCGTGTCGCGGAACTCGATGGGCGCGTCGGGGTTGAGCTTGCTGCGGGGGTCCTGGAGCTCCTGCGGGTCGAGGGTCTTGCCGCAGTGGTCGCACTGGTCGCCGCGGGCGCCCTCTGTGTTGCAGTGGGGGCAGGTGCCCTCCACGTAACGGTCGGGCAGGAAGCGGCCGGCCTTGGTGTCGTAGGGGGCCTGCTGGGTGCGCTTCTCGATGTAGCCCATCTCCAGGCACGCCAGGAAGATCTCCTGCACCAGTGCCTCGTGGTTCGCCGTCGTGGTGCGGGTGAAGAGGTCGAATCCGATGCCGAGGCGGCGCAGCGCCTCGACGTGCTCCGCGTGGAACGCGTCGACCACCTCCGTCGGCGTCCGTCCCTCGCCCTCGGCCTTGAGGAGGATGGGGGTGCCGTGGCAGTCCGAGCCGGAGACCATCAGGACGTCGCGGCCGGCCATGCGCTGGTAGCGGCGGAAGACGTCGGGGGGCAGGAGGCTGCCGGCGACGTGGCCCAGGTGGAGACCACCGTTGGCGTAGGGCCAGGCGACGCCCACGAGGACGGGCGGCGGGGACGGGTTCGACACGTCGCGTGCCACCCGAAGCAGGCTCTTACGTCCTTCGCCCCGTGGGGGCGCCGTGGCGACGGAGTGGGAGGCGTACCTGATGCACCGCGTCGACGCGGCGCGCAGGCTCATGACGGTCCCCGGCAAGGGGGCGGAGGCGAGCGGTCGACTGTTCTTGGCCAAGCGGTGCCACGAGGCGGCCAAGGCGGGGCGCGACGTGCCGGGGGACCTGGACGCCCTCCTGGCACAGGTGCTGGAGGGGCTCTCCCCCGCCGCCCACGACGGCGCCCGGCGGGAGGCGGAGGCGATCCGTGCCGAGGCCGTCGGGGCCGGGCCGGGGGGACCGTAGACGCCCGCCGTTCCCCTTTTCACGCCGCCGCCGGTCGCGCCCCGCGTGCGCATCGGAATCCTCTGCGGCGGCGGCCCGGCCCCCGGCTTCAACGGCGTCATCAACGGCGTGAGCCTGGCGGCGCGGGCGCGCGGCTGGAGCGTCGTCGGCATCCCCTACGGCTACAGCCGCCTCATGGCGGGCGACACCGGCGACTGCCGGGAACTGACGGCCGACGACGTGGCGGGCATCGAGACGCGCGGCGGCGGCGTGCTGTTTACGAGCCGCGCCAACCCCAAGAAGTCGCCCGAGTCCATGCAGACCGTCGTCGACTCCGTGAAGGCGCTGGGCCTGGACGCCCTCGTCACCATCGGCGGCGACGACACGGCCAGTTCGGCCGCCGCCGTGGCCAAGGCGGTGGGCGGCGGCATGCGCGTGGCGCACGTGCCCAAGACCATCGACAACGACCTGCCCCTGCCCGGCGAGGCGCCCACGTTCGGCTTCGAGACGGCCAAGCACCTCGGCGCGCAGCTGTGCAAGAACCTGCGCGTGGACGCCCAGACCACGAACCGGTGGTACCTCGTGACCGCCATGGGCCGCAGCGCGGGGCACCTGAGCCTCGGCATGGCCGTCGGCGCCGGCGCCGACCTGTGCCTGATCCGGGAGGAGTTCGGCGAGGACGAGCCCATCCCGCTTTCCCGCGTGGCCGACCTCGTCGAGGCCGCCATCGCCAAGCGCCGCGCCGAGGGCCAGGAGTGGGGCCTCGCGGTGCTGGCGGAGGGCATCCTGGAGCGCCTCGCGCCGGAGGACCTCCAGCGCATCGCCAAGCTGGAGCTGGACGAGCACGGCAACCCCCGCATGTCCGAGATCGACCTGGGCCGCGCCGTGCGCGACGAACTGGTCTCCCGCTTCGACGCACGCGACCTGAAGGTGGGCTTCGTGACCAAGATCATCGGCTACGAGCTGCGCTGCGCCGACCCCGTCGCCTTCGACGTCCAGTACACCCGGACGCTGGGGGCGGAGGCGGTGCGGTTCCTGGCCGAGGGCGAGGGCGACGGCATCATCGCCGTCGAGGCCGGCAAGGGCCGCGTGCTGCGCTTCGAGGACCTGTGGGACCCCGAGACCGGCCGCGTTCCGGTGCGCCGCGTGGACCTGGAGGGAACCGCCTGGACGAGCAGCCTGCCGTTGCAGGCCCGCGTGACGGCGGCGGACCTGGAGGGGGACGGCGCCGAGCGGCTCGGGGCGGCGGTCCGGACGACCGCCGACGACGTGCGGGCCTGCTTCGGGGCCGCCGCGACGGTGCCTGCGTAGGCCCGTCCGCCCGGTAGCCCGACCCACGGGGCCCCCGACTTCCGCCGCTT
>JANQNI010000354.1 GCA_028289805.1 Thermoplasmatota archaeon
ATTTGGCCCTCGCCGACTACAACACCCTGCGCAAGGTCGCCGACTACATGGCCGGCGGGGACGCGCAGACGGCTCCCGCGACCGCAACGGCCGCCGGCACCGTGTCCGCCGCCCCAGCACCGTCCCCTGCGGCCCCCGCCCCCACCACCAACGGCTCCACCGCCCCCGGCGACGTGCTGGACCAGGTGACGGCCCTCGTGGCCGAGAAGACCGGCTACCCCGCCGAGATGCTCGAAGCCGACCTCGACATGGAAGCCGACCTCGGCATTGACACGGTCAAGCAGGCCGAGTTGTTCGGCGAGCTGCGCGAACGCTTCGGGGTGCCCCTGCGCGAAGACCTGGCCCTCGCCGACTACAACACCCTGCGCAAGGTCGCCGACTACATGGCATCCAACGCGGGCAGCACGGCCGCGCCCGCGGGGACCGAGGAGACCCAGACGGCGGCGCCGACGCAGGCCATCGTGCGCCGCGCCCCCACCCTCCGCCCCGCCGCCCTGCCCGACGAGGCCAACGGCCTGCCCAAGGGCACGGTGCTGGTCGTCGGCGACGCCGACACGGAGTTCCTGGACGCCTGGAAGGACGCCGGCTACGCCCCGACGTTCCGCCTCCCGGAGGGCGAGGCCCCCGTCGGCCTGCTCGTCCTGGCCACCCGCCAAGGCGAGACCGCCCCCGCCCGCGTCGGCCCCCTCTTCGACGCCGCCAAGGCGCACCAGGACGCCCTGAAGCAGGGCTTCGTCTGCGTCGTGACGCGCCAGGACGGTGCCCACGGCCTCACCGCGCCCCGCGACGCCACCATGGCCGCCGTGGCCGGCTTCGGCAAGGCGCTGAAGAAGGAGTTCCCCGACGCGACGGTGAAGGTCGTCGACTGCCACCCCGAACTCGCGTCCGCCCCCGCCGTCGTCGTGCGGGAGTGCGAGGCCGGCGGCACGCGCACGGAGGTCGCCTACGACGAGGCCGGCACCCGCTTCGGAATCGACGTCGCGCCCGAGCCGCTCTCCGGCACCCCGGACGTCTCCGGCAAGACCCTCGTGGTCCCCGGCGGCGCCCAGGGCATCACCGTCGAACTGCTGGCCGCCCTCGCGCCGCAGAACCCCAACCTGCTCCTGCTGGGCCGCACGGAGGTCCCGGAGGAGGCCGGCGTGTGGGCCACCTGGACGGACGAGGCGTGGAAGGCCGAGGAGCAACGCCGCATGGCCGCGATGCGGGAGGCCGGTGAGAAGGTCACCCCCGTCTCCCTCCAGAAGGCCATGTCGCCCCTTCGCAAGGCCGCCGACGTGCAGCGCAACCTGCAACGCCTGACGGACCTGGGTGCCGAGGTCGTCTACAGCCCCGTCGACGTCACCGACGCGGAAGCCGTGCGCGGCGCCGTCGCCCACGCCCGCGAGCGCTTCGGCACCATCGACGGCGTCGTCCACGCCGCCGGCGTCGAGGTGAGCAAGGACCTCTCCAGCAAGGACCGAGACCAGTTCGACTGGGTCTTCGGCATCAAGCACGACGGGTTCTCGGCCCTGATGGACGCCACCGCCGAGGACGAGCTTTCGCTCCTCGTCGCCTTCGGCAGCGTCGCCGGCCGCTTCGGCAACGTCGGCCAGGTCGACTACAGCGCCGCCAACGAGTACTTGTGCAAGGCCGTCAAGCAGACCGCCGCCGAGCGCAGCATCCCCACCGCGTTCACCGTCGCGTGGGGCCCCTGGGGCGAGGTCGGCATGGCCACCAAGGGCAGCATCCTGCAGATCATGGAGGCCACCGGCGTCACGCCCATCCCCACCGCCGACGGCGTGGCCCAGTTCCTCGCCGAACTCGGGACCCCCGGCGTGCGCGAGAGCGTCGTAGCCGGC
>JANQNI010000056.1 GCA_028289805.1 Thermoplasmatota archaeon
CGCAGGGGTCGCCGCGGTCGAAGCGCACGTCGGGGCCCGCCAGTGCCTCGGGGACGGGGGCGCCGTCGAGGTGGACGGGCACGCAGGCGCCGACGGCGTCGCCCTCGGGCACGACGACGACGTTGGCGGCGCCGGCCTGGAAGCGCAGGAAGACGCTGCCGGCCTCGCGGCTGGTCATCGCCTCGGGGCCGTTGTGCCACCGGCCGTCGAGGTAGACGCGGTCGCGTTCGGGGGCGCCGTCGGCGCGGTAGTCGACGACCTGGTCGGGCCGGTATCCTTCGGGGTTGCCGAGGGCGTCGGCTTGGCGGCCGTACCCGGCGTACAGTTCGGGCGTGACGTCCTGGCCGCGGGGGCCTCGGTCGTCGCCGCCCTCGACGGGGGTCGGCAGGTCGGTGGCGCCGGCGGCCCGCAGCAGGTCGCGCACCATCTCCTCGGTCTCCCGGTAGGCGCCCTCGCCGATGTGGCGGTCGACGATGCGGCCGTCGGCGTCGATGAGGTAGTGGGTGGGCCAGTACCGGTTCTCGTAGGCGCGCCAGACGGTGAAGTTGTTGTCCTGGACGACGGGGTAGTGGATGGCGTGCTTCTCGACGGCGGCCTCGACGTTGGCGCGGTCGTGCTCGAAGTCGAACTCGGGGGCGTGGACGCCCACCAGGACGAGGCCGTGGGGGGCGTAGGCGTCGTAGAGGGCGGTCAGGTGGGGCAGGGTGCGGATGCAGTTGACGCAACTGTAGGTCCAGAAGTCCACGAGGACCACCCGGCCCTCCAGGTCCGCCAGGCGCAGGGGCTCGCTGTTGATCCACGCCCCGTCGGGGACGCCGCAGAAGTCGGGGGTGTCGTGCGCGTTGCGGCAGCCGGCCGGCTCGGGGGGCGCGGGGGCAAGCAGGACGCCGATGGCCCCGGCGGCGCCTGCCACGAGCACGGCGGCCAGGGCGAGGCCGACGGGGCGCGAGCGCAGGGGCATGGGGAAGGTGGGGTGCGACCTACGTCATGCAGGTTTTCCCAGATTCCCCAGCCCTGTTCAGGATTGCCGCACGAAGTCCGTGTTGCCGTGCAGCAGCGCCTTCTTGACGTTCCCGATGTGCTTGGTGATGTCGATGCCCTGGGGGCACGCCTCGACGCAGTTGAAGATGGTGCGGCAGCGCCAGACGCCCGTGTACTCGTTGAGGCGCTTGAGGCGTTCCTCGTTGCCCTCGTCACGGGTGTCGAAGAGGAAGCGGCTGGCCTGGACGATGGCGGCGGGGCCGACGAACTGGTCGTTGGCCCAGAAGCTGGGGCAGCTCGTGGTGCAGATGGCGCACAGGATGCACTTGGCCTGGTCGTCGATGAGCTGCTGGTCCTCGTGGCTCTGGATGCGCTCGCGGCCGTGGGGTTCGTGCTGGGTGACCTGGAACGGCATCACGGACTCGTAGGACTCGAAGAACGGGTCCATGTCGACGATGAGGTCGCGCTTGACCGGGAGGCCCTTGAGCGGTTCCACGGTAATCGTCGCGGGCAGGTCCTTGGCCAGGATCTTGCAGGCGAGGCGGTTCTTGCCGTTGATGACCATGGCGTCGCTGCCGCAGATGCCGTGGGCGCAGCTGCGGCGGTAGACGAGGCTGCCGTCCTGCTCCCACTTGACGCGGTTGAGCAGGTCCAGGACACGGTCCGTCGGCAGCACGTCCGAGAGCGTGTGCGTCTCGAAGTGGCTCTTCTTGTCGCCCTTCTGGGGGTCGTAGCGGGCGATGCGCAGGGTGACGGTGCTCATCAGTAGACACGCTCCATGGGTTGGTAGCGGGTGATGACGACGGGCTTGTAGTCGAGCTTGACGCCGTCGCCGTCGAGGCTGGCGAGGGTGTGCTTCAGGAACCGTTCGTCGTCGCGCTTGGGGAAGTCGTCGCGGGCGTGGCCGCCGCGGCTTTCCTCGCGCGCCAGGGCCGACTCGACCACGGCGGCGCTGATGTCGAGCAGGTAGCCCAGCTCCAGCGCCCCCAGCAGTTCCGTGTTGAACAGGGTGCCTCCGTCCGCCACGGCCACGTCCTTGTAGCGGCGGCGCAGCGCGGCGATGATGCCCTTGCACTGCGTGAGGCTCTCCTGGGTGCGGTAGACGCCGCAGAGGTCCATCATGGCGACCTGCATCTCGTCGCGCAGGGTGGCCATGTTCTCCTTCCCGCTGCCGTTCTTGAGGGCCTCGATGGTGGCGGCGACGCGCCCCTCGTGGTCCCCGGGGGTGCCGGGCAGGGGCAGGAAGTCGGTCTCCTTGCAGAACTCGGCCATCCTCTTGCCGCCGCGGCGGCCGAAGACGACGAGGTCCAGGAGACTGTTGGTGCCGAGGCGGTTGGCGCCGTGGACCGACACGCACGCGGCCTCGCCGGCGGCGAAGAAGCCGTGCACGGGCGTGTTGGCGCTGTCGTAGACGACCTGGGCGTCCTTGTCCGTCGGGATGCCGCCCATGGCGTAGTGGGCCGTGGGGGCGACG
>JANQNI010000347.1 GCA_028289805.1 Thermoplasmatota archaeon
AGCCCGAGAGGGCGACGGCGAGGGCGACGAGGGCGGGGAGCGTCGCGCGCACGGGAGGGCTCAGCTTCCGGGGTAGAGCTTCTCGATGAGTTGCTCGAACTTGTCGTTGATGACGCGGCGCTTCAGCTTCAGGCTCGGCGTCAGTTCGCCGGTCTCGACGGTCCAGTCGCTGGGGACGACCCAGAACTTCTTGATCTGCTCGTAGCGCGCCAGGTCGCGGTTGACGGCCTCAACCTCCTTCTCGATGAGGCTGAAGACGCGCTGGTCGGCCACGAGGGCGTCGCCCGTGGCGGCGATGCCGTTGGCGGTGGCGAACTGCTCCAGCGCCTCGAAGTCGGGGTTGATGAGGGCGCTGATGTAGTTGCGCTGGTCGCCGATGAGGCAGGCCTGGGCGATGTGGGGTTGCAGCTTGAGGGCGTTCTCGATGGGCTGCGGCGCGACGTTCTTGCCGTTGCTCATCACGATGATCTCCTTCATGCGGTCCGTGATGAACAGGAACCCGTCGTCGTCCAGGTAGCCGATGTCGCCGGTGTGGAAGAAGCCGTCCTTGTCGAAGACCTCGTTGGTGGCCTTCTTGTTGTTGTAGTAGCCCTTCATCACCTGGGGGCCCTTGATGCAGACCTCGCCCTCCTGGACGTCCTCGCGCGCACTGGCCCAGTTGGAGGAGTCGATGCGGACCTCGGTGCCGGGCACCGCCTTGCCGACGCTGCCGAAGCGCAGGGCGTGGGGGGCGTTGACGTTGGTGACGGGAGCCGTCTCCGTCAGGCCGTAGCCCTGCAGGACCTCGATGCCGGCGGCCCAGAAGAACTCCTCAATCTCCTTGGAGAGTGCCGCCCCGCCCGAGACGAAGTAGCGCAGGTTGCCGCCGACGCGGGCCTTGAGCTTGCCGAAGACCAGCTTGTCGGCGCGCTCCACCTTGCGGCGCAGGCTGCGCGGCAGGGGCTCGTCGCGTTGCCGGTAGACGTTGGCGGCGCGACCCTGGGCGATGGCCCAGTTGAAGATGAGGCGCTTGACGAGGCTGCTCTTGGCCACGTTGTCCTGGATGCGGGCGTAGATCTTCTCGTACAGCCGCGGGACGCTCATCATCAGCGTCGGCTTGACGGCCGCCATGTCGTCCGTGAGGGTCTCGATGCTGCGGGCGAAGGCGACGTGGGCGCCGGCGCCGTAGGCGGTGAAGTGGCCGCCGGTGCGCTCGAAGACGTGCGACAGCGGCAGGAACGACAGGAACGTGTCGGTGGGGCCCACGTCGACGACCGACTTGGCCACCTGGGCGTTGCTGGCGAAGTTGGCGTGGGTGAGCATGACGCCCTTGGGGTTGCCCGTGGTGCCGCTGGTGTAGACGAGGCTCGCCAGGTCCTCCGGCTTGACCTTCGCGCGCGCCCGGTCCAGGGCGTCGGGGTCGTCGCCGCGGTGGGCCCGACCCTGCTTCAGCAGCGCGTTGTAGCCGATGACGCCCTTGCGGCGCGCCTGCCCCTCCATCAGGACGATGGTGTCGACCTTAAGCTCGTCCCGGACGCTCCAGACCGTGTCGAGGATCGCCTTGTCTTGGACGAACAGGACCTTCGTCCCGCTGTCGCCGAGGATGTAGGCGCCGTCCTTGCCGGTCAGGGTGTCGTAGATGGGCACCGTGGCGAACCCGGCGCTCTGGCAGGCGAGGTCCGCCTCGGCCCAGGCGGGGCAGTTGCGGCTCCAGACGGCGACGCGGTCGCCGCGCTTGAGGCCCAGGGCGAGCAGGCCGTGGGCGACGTCGCGCACGCGCTCGGCCAGTTCAGCGTAGGTGCGGCTCTGCCACCCGTTGCCATCGTGCCAGGACTGTGCGGTGCTCTCGGCGTTCGCCTCGAAGCTGTTCCACAACAGCTCCGCCAGGGTCTTTGCATCGGGCCGCTCCACGTCCGTCGCCGGGGTCTCCTTCACGCTCACTTGCTGGGTCAATGCCGGGGCCGTCATAAGCACCACACCGTCGGCGGGCGCAGCCGAGCAGGCAGGAAAAAGCGTGCCGGAGTGGGGGGAGCGGACGGGAGGAGCGGTGGCTTCAAGGGCGGCGGGCGCCGGTGTCGTGCGTGGACTGGAGCCCCGCCGACCGCAGCCCCGGCGCCCACTACCACTTCCTCACCAGCGCCGTCGCGCCGCGCCCCATCGCGTGGGTGACCACCGTCGACGGGGAGGGCCGCGCCAACTGCGCCCCCTTCAGCTACTTCCAGGGCGTCGGCAGCGACCCGCCCATGCTGATGCTGTCCATCAGCGACCGGCCCGAGCGCGCCGGGGGCGGCCCCAAGGACACCCTGCGCAACATCCAGGAGACGGGCGAGTTCGTCGTCCACGTCGCCACCGCGCAGCACGCCCAGCAGGTGGTCGACTCGGCCGCGCCGTTTCCCCCCGACGTGGACGAACTGGAGGCGGTCGGCCTGGAGACGGTGCCCAGCCACGTCGTGCGCCCGCCGCGCCTCGCGGACAGTCCCGTGGCGATGGAGTGCCGCCTCGTGGAGACGCACCGCTTCGGCCAGCGCGTGCCGGTGACGGTGGTCTTCGGTGAGGTCGTCCACTTCCACGCCGACGACGCCGTCCTGGACAAACGCGGCAACGTCCGCGCCGGCGCCGGGCCGGACGCCGTGCGGTTCCTGGCGCGCCTCGGGGGCCACCGGTACGCGGCCGTGGACGAGACGTTCGAGGTGGGGCCGGGGTCCGTCGGATCGTAAGGGGGAACCCATCCGGCTTGTCAACGGACGCCCAACGAAGCGCCAGTCCGCAGGGGCTCCACTGCTCGGGCGGGAGCTTCCGTGACGCGGCCTTCGGATGCACCCTGCCCCACGGGGCGATGCGTCACCCGGTGGCGGCCGCGACCGGCACCCAGGCTGCCATGGACCTCACAAAGAGCACCGTCTTCGTCTGGGTCCACTAAACCCTAAGGCCCTCCACCCCTTTCCCCCCACCAATCCCCCGGAGCCTCGATGAAATCCATCGCCCCCATGATTCTCGCAATCGCCCTTTCGGGTTGTCTGACCGGAGCCGAACCGCGAACCCAATTGGATTCCAACCTCCCGGACGAGCATGTCACCATCGACCTCGACTGGATTCCCGAAGGCATGGACTTCATCGTCCTCAAACTCACGTCCGCCGAAGGCCAAAACCCTCTGTTCGGGAACCTCGGGGGCGGCGTGTTCGTCGATCGAAGCACAGAACCGCTCCCGGGAGTCTGCTTCCCAGTCTCCATGGCGGGCGCTCGCTCGCCAGCCCCATTCTTCCAACCTGAACTTCAGGAACCGCTTTCTCCGGCCACCCAGCCAGGCATCAGTTACCATGGCAACGGACAATCTGTCCATCAGGAAGTGCGTGCGTTGGGCAGCGGCATCGCCTTTGCAGGCATCTACCTGAGCTTCCTCGAACCTGGAGTTCCGGCCTACATGACGTTCGGCATCAGCGATGCGGATTTCTGGAAGGAAAACGAGTCCGACCTCCATTTCGTCTTGAAACTGAACACGCCCACGCGCGTCGATGTCGTCCACACCGGCCGCATCGACTGCCGCATGGACCTGAGTCAGGCCGACCAGGGCGACTACCTCGCCACGAGCCTGGGAGTCTTGGGCTCCGACCTGGTGTTCGACCTCACGCCGGGGCCGGGCGTCCTGATGAGCTTCGCCATGACCGACGAGTTGCTGAGCTATGACGTGGGCAATGGCACGCGGACCCTGGACCCTGCCACGGGCGACGTGACGGCAGAGCCGGAATTCCTGTGCGGCGCGCTTGCTCCTGCCCGCGTGGTCGAGGTGGAGGGAGTCCAGGAACGGTTCAACCGCCTGGACCTGATGCACGTCCCCCTGCCCGAAGCATACTGGAGCGCGTTCGACTGCTGACGCGCGAGCAACGAGCCCC
This sequence comes from Thermoplasmatota archaeon, assembly GCA_028289805.1. Lineage (GTDB taxonomy): Archaea > Thermoplasmatota > E2 > JACPAO01 > JAHFTW01 > JANQNI01. The sequence continues at coordinate 3,871 of JANQNI010000347.1, forward strand.
AGGCGAACCTGGGGACGCAGGCCAGGGCGCCGCATTCTGCACGACACGCTCCCTGCGTCGCCGGAGGCGGGCTTGTTCAGGAAGCAAAGGCTATGTGCCGCCGCGGACGTGGACGCGGCGATGCGCAAGACCGCGGCCCTCCTGCTGGCCAGCCTCCTGTTGGCGAGCCTGCCCGTGCACGGCGGGCACGTCTCCAGTCCCGCGTCGACCGACGACGACGTCGTGCTGGTGGCGCACGACTGCGACGGCGACTACGGCGCCAACCCGCAGGAGACCGGCACTCCCCTGGAGGCGGTGTACGCGGGCGCCGGGGAGCGCACCGCCAACTTCGACAACGACGACGCGACGCCCGACGAGACGATGCGTCTCGTGCTCGTCCAGGTCGTCGTCCAGGCGCGCAACCCCGTCTCCGCCACCGACGCGGCGCGCCTCGTCGTCGGCTTCCAGGCCAGCGACGACACCACAAGCGACGACACAGAGGGCGAGCAACCGACCAGCCACGAAACCACCCTGCAATACGACGGCGCAAGCCCGGGCGGTTCGGACTGGGGCTCGGCACCCACGGTCGTGGCCGACGCCTCGAACCTGATGCCCGTCTGGGTCGCCGTGGGCGCCTCCAGCCCCTCCGACCCGGGTGCACCCGCCCTCCCCGCATACCGCTTCGTGGAGCTGGGCTACGCGTTCCACCCCGTCTTCTCCGCCGCCGACGCCCACGTCGCCGCGGGGGACCTGGTGCTCGGCGAATGGACCGCCGCCACCCAGACCGGCGACGGCACCGTGGTCGACCCCCTGGAGACCGACCCGGGGGCGTGCACGGAGTTCGTCCGCCGCGACGTCACCGTCGAACCTGCATTGCCCGTCGTCACCGCCATCACCGCGGACCCCGGCACC
>JANQNI010000130.1 GCA_028289805.1 Thermoplasmatota archaeon
CATCACGGACGACTACGTCAACGCCGGCGCCGTCTACGTTTACGCCCGCTCCGGCAACACCTGGAACCGGGAGGCGACCCTCGACAACGGCGCCCTGGCCGACGGCGGGGGCTTCGGCGTCGCCGTCGCCCTGACCGGCAACCACCTCGCCGTCTGCGACAACGCCTCCGTCTACGTCGCCAGCAGCAACGAGGACGACCGCGCCCTGTACGTCTACGAGCGCGGGGGCAGCGGCTGGAGCCGTTCGCAGTCCGTCGCCGACGTCTCCTGCTACGCCGCCGAGGCCGCCCCCGGCCGCCTCGCCACCTCCGGGTTCGACAACCCCGACCTGCGCGTCTGGGGCCGCGAGGGCAGCCGCTGGAGCGACACGGTCTACACGTCCGACGCGGACACGTCCCGCATGGCCCTGAGCCCCGACGGCGACCGCCTCGCCCTCGGGTACGGCTCCTACGCCTCCAGCTACGTCACCCTCGTCGGGCCCAACCAGGCGCCCGAGGCCGCCGTCGCGCAGGTCCCGCCCCCCGCCGACATGGACGGCGACGGCTTCGAGACCGTGGTGCTGGACGGCAGCGGCAGCAGCGACGACGCGCCCGGCCTGCGCCACTACTGGTACCATGACACGAAGACGGGCACCAACAAGCTCCTGGGCGAGGGCGCGACCCTCCCCGTCGACCTCCCCGTCGGCCTCCACGACCTGTACCTGGTCGTCGCCGACCGGGACCTGGGCACGGACGTCGCGCCGCTGACCGTCGAGGTGCGCCCCCCGCCCCCGCCGACGCCCGGGTTCTCCTGGCTCCCCAAGGACGCGGCCAGCCTGGAGCCCATCCGGTTCGTGGACGAGAGCACGAGCGAGTACGGCCACATCGTGGCGTGGCACTGGGACTTCGACGGCGACGGCGAGGCCGACGCCACCGGCCCCACCCCCGTGTGGACCTTCGAGACGCCCGGCATCCACCCCGTCACCCTCACCGTCGAGACGGACGTCAACACCGAGGAAGCCCACACGCAGGGGGTGCGGGTCCGCAACCTCGCCCCCGAGGCCGACGCCGGCATGGACGAGATCCTGGAGGACGAGGACGGCGACGGCCGCGTCCGCGTCCAGCTCGACGGCACCGGCAGCGACGACGCCGACGGCGAGGTCCGGTCCTACGCGTGGGCGCGCGACGGCCGCACCGTCAGTCGGAACGCCCAGACCACCCTCAACCTGGGCCCCGGCGTCCACGACCTCGACCTCACCGTCACCGACGACCGCGGCGCCAAGGACACCGACCGCGTGACGTTCCTCATCCTGGAGCAGGGGCGGGGCGCCGGCAACGGCACCGCGGCCCCCGCCGGCCCGGGCCCCACCGCCCACTACACCTTCGCCCCCCAACCCGGACCTCCCGCCCGCGCCGTCCAGTTCACGGACCGCAGCAGCGACCCCGACGGCCGCGTGGTGATGTGGTGGTACGACGTCGGCGACGACGGCACGTGGGACTACACGGAGCCCGACCCCCTCGTCGGCCTCGACGCCTACGGCGCCCACGACGTGCGGCTGCGCGTCACCGACGACGACGGCAACCAGAACGACCACGTCGAGAACGTCTTCCTGCGCAACCTGGAGCCCACCGCCGTCATCGACGCCCGCGCCACGGAGGCGTTCGTGGGACAGCGCGTGGTGTTCGTGGACAACAGCACCGACCCCGAGGGCGGCATCGCAGAGCGCGCCTGGGACTTCGGCGACGGAGGCACCAGCACCGAGCAGGCCCCCAGCCACGTCTACCGGGAGGCCGGCACGTACACCGTCACGCTGAGCATCACGGACGAGGGCGGCAAGACCGACGCGGCGACCCTGACGGTCACCGTCCAGGACGTGCCCGCGGGCGCCACCGTGCCCGCCGTCGCCGGCAGCCCCCACACGCCGCAGGCGGACGACAGCCCCTTCGCGCCAGGCGACGACGCGCTCGTGGACACGGACGGCGACGGGGAGGGCGACACGCCCATCGAGGCGGTGCTGGAGGAGGACACCGGCGCCCGCACGGACGACGCCGACGCGGAGGGCCCCTTCGGCCTGCACGGCTCCGGGGACGACGACGCGCCGAGCGCCGCCGCCCTCCTGCACCCCGGCAAGCCGTGGCTGTGGCTGCTCGTCGGCCTTGGCCTCGTGGTGCTCGTCGCCTCGGTGTGGATGGTGTCGCGTCGCTGACGGTGTCTCGGCGCCTCGATAACAACAACCAAACGTCCAACACGTTCAAGTATCCGTACACCGCGATCCCCGTGTGCGGAAGGTCGGCGCCACCACTGGACTCGTTCTCCTGCTGGTCGTCTCCGGCCTGGCCCTGCCCGCGCACTCCCAAGAGGAGCCGCAGCGCTGGCCCTACTTCGAGGCGGAGTCCCGCATCGACCCCCCGCCCGGTGCCCAGAACTTCGGCCACCACGTCGCCACCGACGGCCAGCGCGTCCTCGCCGCCGCCCAGGATGCCGCGTACCTGGACGGACGCGACCAGAACCGGTGGGTGCTGCGCCAGTCCCTCGCCCCCACCTCCGACGGCCCCGTGCGCGCCGTCGCCCTGGCCGACGACCACGCCGTCGTCTCCACGGCGGGCAGCCTGCACGTCTGGGAGCGGGGCGGCGACGGGGCGTGGAGCGCCCACCAGGAATTCGCCGGCCCCAGCACCCTCGGCGAGGCGCTGCTGGCGCGCGACGGCTGGCTGTTTGCCAGCGCCCCCCGCACCGACACCCTCGGCGACCTGGGCCAGGACGGCGAACTGCACGCGTACCAACTCCAGAACGGACGCTACGTCCACAAGCAGGTGCTGGCGGAGCCCACGGACACCGTCCAGCGCGTCTTCGGCGCCGACGTCGCCATGCGCGACGGCGTGCTCGTCGTCGGCGCCCCCGCCCGCACCCTGACGGAGCAGGTCGCCCCCGGCGCCGCATTCCTCTACGAGCGCGAGGGCAGCCGCTGGGTCCTGCGCGACGCCGTGGAGGCCGGCGCCGGCGACGCCCAGAGCAGCTTCGGCCACCGCGTCGCCACCACCGGCACCGCCGTGGCCGTCAGCGCCTCCGACACCTTCTTCGGCCAGACCGACGGCCGCGGATGGGTCACGTTCTACGAGCGCGGCGAGACCGGCTGGCGCGCAGTGCAGGAGGAGAGCACGGACGCCTCCGCCGTGGCCGCCCGCGACGACGTGCTGCTGACCGTCGAGTGGTACTGGGGCTACGTCGGCGTCTGGATGCGCGAGTCGGAGCAACTCGACTGCTGGCGCGGCCCCTGGTGCACCGTCGGCGTCCTCGGCGGCTGGAACTGGTACTACGGCGAGACCCCCGTGCCCACCGCCATCGCCATCGAGGACCGCGTGGCGGTGGTGGGCGCACCCGACGAGCCCGTCGACGGCGCGCGCAGCGGCGTGGTGCTCGCCTACTACGACAACTTCCTGCCCCGCGCCATCCCCCTGCCCAACGAGCCCGTCGACGACGTGGACGGCGACGGCCGCGAGTCCGTCACCCTCGACGCCTCCCACTCCTGGGACCTCGACGGCGAGATCGTCGCGTACCAGTGGTCGCGCGGCGGCAAGGTCGTCTCCACCGAGCCGTGTCACGACGTGGACCTGCCCCTCGGCACCCACGCCTTCGAGCTGGAGGTCACGGACGACCTGGGCGGCGTCGGGCGCGCCACCCTCCACGTGGTCGTCCAGGTGCCGCAGTTGAGCCTGAGCATCGACTACTGCTGCGCGTTCTTCGGCCGCGAGGCGCGCCTCGACCGCCCCACCTACTTCTGGGCCGACGTCCACGACCACCGCGCGGGCGCCAAGCACTGGGACTGGGACTTCGACGGCGACGGCGAGACGGACAGCACGGAGGTCCACCCCACCCACGTCTTCCCCCACGGCGGCACCTGGCCCGTCACCCTCACCGTCACCAACGAGGCCGGCGACACCCTGACGGCGACGCGCGACGTGGTCGTCGAGAACCGTGCGCCGGACGCCGACGCGGGCCCCGCCCAGGTCGTCGTGGTCGACCTCGTCGGCACCACCACCGCCACCCTGGACGCAGGCCGCACCGTCGACGCCGACGGCACCGTGGAGCGGTTCGACTGGCTGCAGCGCGACCCCGTGGCCGGCACCTACAGCACCGCCGCATCCGGATCCACCGCGGAGGTGCAGGTGACGCGGGGCGTGAACCACTTCCGGCTCTGGGCCATCGACGACGACGGCGACCGCGGCCTCGCCGAGACCCTCGTCGTCGCCATCGCGCCCGGCCAGAACCAGACCAGCGGCGCCCCCACCGCCGACTTCACGCACGAGGTCCGCGGCCGCGACGTGCTCCTGGAGGACGCCTCCACGCCCGGCGACGCCGACATCGTCGCCGTGATGTGGGGCACCAACGAGACAAACCGCGTCGTGGGCAACGCCGGACACGTCCTGTCCTTCGAGGACGCCGGCGAACACCAGATCCACCAAATCGTCGTCGACGCCGACGGTCGCGTCCGCGAGCGCGTGCGCACCGTCACGATCCCCGACGCCCCGCCCCAACTCGGCGCGTGGCCCCTGGCCGGAACCGTGCCGGTGGGCGAGCACGGCGTCTTCTACGGCGTGGTGGCGGACGAGGCCCCCGACCGCGTGGCGTGGCAGTGGCGCATCGACGGCGCCGTCGTCAGCGACCACCAGGACTTCGGCCACACATTCACCACCGTCGGCAACCACACCGTCCAGGTCCAGGTCACCGACGACCACGGCCACGTGGCCACCCTGGAGGGGTGGATGGAGGTCGTCACGCAGGAGGAGTTCCGCGAGCGGTTCCAGGAGGTCCCCGGCAGGGGGGACGACGGGGACGGCCCCGACGACGTCTTCGAGGGCGACCTCGAAGAGCCCGACGAGGCCATCCGGGAGGAGTTGGAGCGGCGGCGGGACCCCCAGGACGGGGGCGACGGCGAGTCCGGGCGGGACGACGGGGACGAGGACGACGACGCGGACGGCCGCGCGCCCCTGCTGTCGGCCGAGGCGCCCGCACCCCCCACCGTCGGCAGCGTGCCGTACTGGGTCTGGGCCATCGCATCCCTCGGCGCCCTGCTCCTGGCGCTGCTCGCCGTCGAGGTGCGCCGCCACGTCCGCCGCGCACGGCGACGCCGGGAACGCTACGAGGCCGCCGTGCAGGCCCGGCTCGCCACCCAGCGCAGAAGGCCGGGTTGACAGGGCAACGGTTTTCGGCAAGCCTCAAGAATGGTCCTCGTCTCGCACGCCCCATGACCACGAGCCCCGGACTCACCCTCAGCATCCGCAACATCGCCCGCTACGTCCAGGACCCCAACGCCAACGTCCCCCTCTACGAGGCGATGGGCTTCACCTTCGTGCGCGACGCCGGCGACATGGTCGTGCTGGAGCACACCGACGGCATGCAGCTCATCCTCCACCGCTGGGACGAGCGCCCCACCACCATGCTCGACACCGCCATCGGCTTCACCATCAGCGGCGCCGGCGACGACCTGCGCAACCACCTGGAGGCCGCCGGCTGGAAGCTCCTGCGCGCCCCCCACGAGTCCGACGTGGGCTACTTCTTCATCTACGGCGACCTGGACGGCAACCCCATCAACCTGGTGGGCAAGCCCGTCAGCCAGGCTCCCGAGCCCGGCACCGTCCGCCTGGTGCTCAAGGACGGCATGGCCGTCGCCGAGCCCATCCTCAACTAAGCGCCCGGGTCGCGGCTCACCGCCCGTCGCCCTCGACGGCCAGCCGGTGGGCCGCCGGGTCCGCGACGTGCGTCCGGGGTGCGCCGTCGAGCACCGCGCGCACGTCGCG
>JANQNI010000158.1 GCA_028289805.1 Thermoplasmatota archaeon
TTTTGTCGTTTATCGAACCCTCGGGGGGTCAGGCGGTCAGTCCGGCCGCGGCGGCCCGGGCGGCGTCCACGACGGCGTCCACGTCCAGGGTCTCGACGCGGCCCTCGGCCATCAGGACGCGACCGTGGACGACGGTGGCGGAGACGTCGCGGCCGCTAACGGCGTAGACGAGGTCGCTGACGGCGTCGTGGCGGGGCACCAGTTGCGGGCGGCGGAAGTCCACCATGCACAGGTCGGCGGTGGCGCCCTCCTCGATGCGGCCCAGGTCCGGCCGCTTCAGCGCGTCGGCGCCGTCGCGCGTGGCCATGTCCAGGACGCGCTGGGCGGGGAGCACGGTGGCGTCCCAGCGGTGCTGCTTCTGCACGAGGGCGGCGAACTTCATGGACTCGAAGAGGTCCGTGGTGTTGTTGCTGGCGGCGCCGTCGCTTCCGAGGCCGACGAGGGCGCCGGCGTCGTGGAGTTCGGGCACGGGGCAGACGCCGCCGGTGGCGAGCTTGAGGTTGCTGACGGGGCAGTGCGCGACGGCGGCCCCCGCCCGCGCGATGTCCTGGACCTCGCCCTTGGTGACCCAGCCGCAGTGGGCCAGCACGGCGTTGGCCGAGAGCGCCCCCGTCTGCTTGAGCACCTCGACGGGGCGGGCGCCCTGGTTCTCCAGCACGTCGTAGACCTCCGTGCGCGTCTCGGAGCAGTGGGTGTGCATCGGGACGCCGTACTCGGTGGCGATGCGCGCCGACGCCTCGTAGGTCTCGCGGTTGCAGGTGTAGGTCCCGTGCGGGCTGGGGCAGTGGGTGATGAGGGGGTCGCCGGCCGTGGCCTTGATGCTGTCCTCGATTTCCTTGAGCTTGCGGTTCGCCTCGCCGTCTGGGGTCTGGCCCACGTCGACCATGCCCTCGCCGCACCAGCCCCGCAGGCCGGCGGCGCGGCAGCTGTCGGCGATGGGGCCGGATTCCATGAAGTACATGTCGAGGTAGCTGGTGACGCCGTTGAGGATCATCTCCAGGTGGCCCAGGTCCGCCCCCGCCCGCATCGACTCGGGCGTCAGCTTGGCCTCGGCGGGCCAGATGCGCTCCTGCAACCAGGGCTCCAGCAGCATGTCGTCGCCGTAGCCGCGCAGCAGGCCCATGGGGACGTGGGTGTGGAGGTTGACGAGGCCGGGCAGGACGACCTGGCCGGTCCCGTCCAGTTCCCGGTCCGCCTCCGGCGCCTTGCCGCCGACGCTGACGATGCGCTCGTCCTCCATGTACAGGTCGCCCTCGACGACGCGGCGCTCGGCGTCTTGGGTGACGAGGGTGGTGTTGCGGATGGCGAGGCTGGTGCCGGGCACGGGGTCGCGCGAGGCGGGGGGCGGGGAAGGAGGCTTCGACGCGGGGACGATGCGTCCGCGAAGTTCGGGCGCCCGAAAGCCCTAATATGAGCCTGGCCTAAACCCCCGTGTGGACGAGGTAATGGAAGTCTGGCCGGCCCAAGCACGCACGAACGTGAGCGCCACCGCGCAGGCGCCCCGCACGCGTCGCGCCATGTCGGATCGTGCCCTGTTCCTGTGGAAGACCGCCCTCCTCCTCGTCACCACCATCGCCCTCATCCCCATCCTGGCCTGGCAGCACGAGTACGCCGCCACCGCCTACGTCGCCTTCCTGGTCATCGTCCACGTGCTGGGCCTCGGCATCTTCGCCTGGGGCGTGCGCAAGCACCACATCGCCCCCAGCCGACGCGGCCTCGTCGTGCGCATCGTCGGCCTCGTCGTCCTCACCGGCCTCCTGCTCCTGGCCAGCAAGGGACTGTCGAAGGACCTCACCAGCGCCATCTTCTGGATCAGCCTCACCGCCATCTGGCTCCTGCACACCGTCGGCGTCGCCATGCTGCACCTGCGGCGCCGCCCCGCCGAGCAGGCCCCGCCCGCGGGGCTCTGCCCGTTCGCCTAAAAGCAGCGCGCGCCCCTCGCACCCCATGGCCTGGCACGACGGCCCCAAGCAGCGCGACCACCCGGACGTGCAGGCGTACATCGACGACCTGGAGCCCCGCCAGCGTGGCCACGTGGAGGCGATGCGCGCCCTCGTCAAGGACCTCGACGCCGACGTGGTGGAATGCATCGCGTGGGGCGTCCCCTTCTGGTTCCGCAAGGGACCGCTGTGCTACG
>JANQNI010000197.1 GCA_028289805.1 Thermoplasmatota archaeon
TGTTCGTGGACCCGGACGGGACCCTGGCGGCGGAGGCGACGGCGACGGTGGAACTGGCGCCCGCGGAGCCCCGCGCCGCCCCGGCGCACTTCGCGCCGACGCAGGGCACCGCCCGGTTGGCCGCCCCCGCCGCGACCGTGACGCCCGGCGACCGTGCGCTGCGGCTCCCCGCCCTCGACCTGGGTCCCGGCGTCCACGCCCTGCGCGGCCCCAACGGCGGCGGCAAGACCACGCTCCTGCGCCGCCTCGCCGGCCTCGGACCTGCACCGGATTCCGACGACACGCCGGACGCGCCGGGCGGGCGGGACGCGCTGGGCACGCCGTGGCTGCCGCCCCGCGCCCGCGACCTCCTGGACGCCGACGCGGTGGCCGCCTGCCTGGAGGGCGCCGACGCCGCCGTCGTGGACGCCCTCGTCCCAGCCGCCCTGCGTCCTCGCCACCCGTGGACCCTCAGCGGCGGGGAGGCGCAGCGCGTCGCCCTGGCGCGGGTGCTGGGTCGGGACGCCCCCGCGTACCTTCTGGACGAACCGGATGCCCACCTGGACGGCGCCGGGTATGCCGCCCTGTGCGACGTGCTGCGGCGGCGCGCCTCGGAGGGCCGCGTCGTCCTGCTGGCCACCCACGACGCGGGCCTGCTGGACGCCGCGACCTCCGTGGTGCCGGTGGGCGTGGAGGGCGCGGATCCGCAGCCCGCGTCGGGTCCGGAGGGGGCGGCGTGAGGCCCCCGGCCGCGTGGGCGGTGGTGGTCGGCCTCGTCACCGTCACCGCCGCGGCGTTCCTGGCCCCGTGGCCCGTGGCGGCCGGCCTCGCCGCCGCGTCATTGCTGCTGGCCCGGCGGCGGGGGGGCCTGCTGGCCTTCGCCGCCGTCTCCGTCCTGTTCCACGCCGTCTTGTTGGGCTTCCTGCGTCCCACCGGTCCGGGCCTCGCCGTCGGCGCCGTGCGCTTCGGCCTCGACGGCGCGGGGCTGGGCGCCGTCGCCGCCCTGCGCCTGGTGGCGGTCTTCGGCGCCAACGTGGCCGTGCTGGGGCGCGTCGCCCCCGCCCGCCTCCTCGACGGGTTGCGGTTGCCGGTGCGGTGGACGGCGTTCGTGGCGGCGGTGCTCATCGCGGGGCAGGACCTGGGCCGGGACTTCGTGGCCCTGCGCGACGCCCGCCGCAGCCGCGGCGCGTGGCCCGAGGGGCGGTTGGAGCGGGTGTGGACCGCCGTCGGCCTGCTGCCGGCGCTGATGGTCCACGCCAGCCAGCGCGCCCGCACGCGCCAGGACGCCCTGCGCCTCGCGGGGGTCCGCACGGGGCCCCGCTTCGCCCCCGTGGTGGCCGTCACGGCCCTGGCCGCCGCCGGCCGCCTCGCCTTGGTGGGGCTGCCCAACGTGGCGCTGACCTACGTCGTGGTGTTCCTGGGGGGCCTGGTCTTCGGGGGCCGCGTCGGCTTCTGGGCGGGCTTCTGGGCGATGGCCTTGACGGACCTGCTGCTGTCGGGCCTCGCGCCCTCGGCGTTCGTCAACGCCCCCGCCATGGGCCTGTTGGGGCTCGCGGGCGGCGTGCTGCGGGGACGGGACCTGTCGGGCGCGTCGTCCTCGGACCGGGCCGCCGGCCGCCTGTTCGCCGCCGCCGCGGGCTTCGCGGGGACGCTGCTGTTCAGCGCCGCCACGGACGCGCTGACGTGGCTGCTGGTGCCGGAGTTCCGGGGCGGCCTCGACGTGCTCGCGGCGCTGGTGCTGGCGGGGCTGGCGTTCAACGTGGTTCCGGCGGTGTCCAACGCGGTGCTGTTCTGGCTCGCGGTGGTGCCGGTGCACGCGGCGTTCCGGGCGCTGGACTCAGGCGGCCGGCGCGTCGGCGGGGCGCACGGGCAGGGGATGTCCGCCGGATAGGGCGACCACCACCTCCGCCGTCGTCCACCACGGCAGGGGATCGGGCTGGCCGGGGTCGCGGTCGTAGGAGCCGTCGGGCCGCCGCAGCGCCTCCAGCCACGCCGCTGCGTCGGCCTGGGCGTCCGGTTCGGCGTCCAGGAGGCGCAGCGCGGTGAGGGCCCAGGCGGTGCTCTGGGCGTTGCGGCCCAGAAATCCGTCCGTGTAGCCGCCGCCGGGCTCGGCGTGGCCCTGGACGTGCGCCGCCGCGGCAGCCCCGTCGATGCGCTCCAGGGCGGCGGGGGCGGCGAGGGCGGCGCCGGCGAAGCCGGTGCAGTCGAGGCTGCGGAAGCCGAAGAGGCACGGGAAGCCGCCGTCGTCGGCCTGGGGGGCAACGAGGGCGTCCACGGCGGCGTCCACCCCCGGCTCGTCGGCCTGGAGGTGGTGGGCGGAGAGGAGCCAGAAGCCGAGGGTGCCGGCGGCGGGGGCTTCCAGCACGGCCCCGGCGCGGCCGCGCCACTCCGCCTCCAAGCTCAGGGTCCCGCGCTCCGGGTCGTCGTGGACGCGCGCCCCGGCGGCCAGCAGGGCGTGCAGGGGCCGCAGCCCCGTGTTGGGGTTGCGCTGGGGCGCCTCCGGGACGGGGAAGTCGGTGGCGTCGGGCGGCAGCGGGGTGCCAGTGGCCAGCAGCGCCTCCAGCACCTCCGCGGCCGGCTCCTGCTCCAGCAGGAACGCGACGGCCGCGTCCTGCGCCCCCGGCTCGGGGTCGGGGGGTGCCTGCACGGCGAGGCCGGTCAGCACCAGCAGCGCGGTCGCGACGACGGCCACGGCACGGGGGTCCACGACGCTGCCAGCAGGCGCGACGTGAAAGCTTCATGGACGATGCGCAACCTCGCTTTCGCATGGGCACGAGTCCGCTTTCCGCCTTGGTCGAGCGCGGCGAGGGCACCCGCCTCGCCGTTCTCGCCCGGCTGCTGGAACACCCCCGCGCCAGCCGCAGCGAGGTCGGGCGGGCCCTCGGCGTCACCCCGCAGGCCGTCAGCGCCCAGGTGGCGGACCTGCGCGCACGCGGCTGGCTCGCCGACGACGCCGCGGAGGTCACCCCCGCCGGGGTGCAGGCCCTCGCCGACGGCGGGACGCGGCTGCGGCGGGCCGTCGAGGCGCTGCACCGCCCCCTCTCGACCCTGCGGGCCGTCAGCGCCCAGGCGCGCTGTGCCCTGCGCGCGGGACAGACCGTCGGGCTGTGGATGGAGGACGGTGACCTGATGGCGGACGACGACGCCCGCGCCGGCAGCCGGGGCGTGGCGCGCAACGACGCCGCGCCGGGGGAGGAGGTGGT
>JANQNI010000245.1 GCA_028289805.1 Thermoplasmatota archaeon
TCGCCGTCGTGGGCCTCGCGGCCGTCGCGGCCGCCGTGCGCCGTCGCCGCGCGTAGCCCTTAAGCCTCCGACCCGCTCGGCGGCCCCATGGCCACCGTGGGCCGGGGCGTCTACGCCCAAGCTGTGCACGAGTTCTTCGAGGGCATCCGCACCTACGACGTGGAGCGCGCCGCCGCCGTCCTCGCCGACGACGCAGAGTGGACGAGCCCGTGGACGCAGGGCACCGTCGAGGGCCAGGAGGCCGTCAAGGCGGCCCTGGAGGGTCTGCTGGGCGACGCCGCGAAGCGGCCCAGCTTCACCATTGTCGACGTCGCCGGCGACGGGCACCTCACCACGCTCACCGTCAGCGTCAGCGGCCGCTTCGGCAAGGCACCGCGCCGCCACCGCTTCCGCATCCTCAACCTGAAGGGCAAGGTCCACCAGGTCGTCGTGGACGCGTTGTAGGACGAGCCGACGCGCGTCGGCAGGAAGGGGATTCCGGGCCACGCGGTCACCATGGCCGGGAAAGGCCCCGGCATCCGTTCGTGGGTCGCGCCCGGACACCTTGGGCAGTCCCAACACGCCCGGACATCCTATAGAAGGTCGCTGGTGGAAGGCGTTGAACGAGCGCCGACCCCACACCCGCGGGGCGTGCAAGGGAGGAGGGGGGAAGGGACCGGGAGGACGCGGACGCTCAGTCCTTCTTGTCCTTGTTTTCGAACTCCGTCGCCAGCCGCCTGCGCTGCGCTCCGGCGGCTCGCTCCCGAGTCCGAAAACGGTCCAAGAAGGAATGCGCTGCGCCTACTCCTTCTTGTCCTTGTTTTCGAACTCCGAGTCGACGACGTCCTCGGGCCCGCTGGGCTGGCCGCTCCAGGTTGCACCGTCGCCGCCGGGGCCGCCGGCCGCACCGCCCTCGCTGGCGGCCTGCGCGGCCTGGGCCTGCTCGGAGGCCTTCTGGTACATCTCCATGACGGCCGGCTCCAGCGCCTTGTTGAGCGCCTCGGTCTTCTCCTTCAGGTCGTCGACGGGCGCGTCGACCTGGGCCAGGGCGTCCTTGAGGTCCTTGACGGCGCCCTCGAGGGGCTCGACGTGGCCGTTGAGCTGCTCCTTGTTCTCGGACAGCATCTTCTCGGCCTGGAAGACGGCCTGGTCGGCGGTGTTGCGGACCTCGACGACCTCCTTGCGCTTCTCGTCCTCGGCGGCGTGCTCCTCGGCGTCCTTGCGCATGCGCTCCACCTCGGCGTCGTCGAGCTTGCTCGCGCCGCTGACGGTGATCTTCTGCTCCTTGCCGGTGCCCTGGTCCTTGGCGGTGACGTGCAGGATGCCGTTGGCGTCGATGTCGAAGGTGACCTCGATCTGGGGCACGCCGCGGGGGGCGGGCGGGATGCCGTCGAGGATGAACTTGCCGAGGCTCTTGTTGTCGGCGGCCATGGGGCGCTCGCCCTGCAGGACGTGGATTTCCACCTGGTTCTGGTTGTCGGCGGCGGTGCTGAAGACCTGGCTCTTCTTGTGGGGGACGGTGGTGTTGCGGGAGATCAACTCCGTGCGCACGCCGCCCATGGTCTCGATGCCCAGGGTCAGGGGCGTGACGTCCAGCAGCAGGATCTCCTTGTCGACCTCGCCGGACAGGACGCCGGCCTGGACGGCGGCGCCCATGGCGACGCACTGCATCGGGTCGACGCCGCGCACCGGGTCCTTGCCGAAGACCTGCTTGCAGAACTCCTGCACGAGGGGGATGCGGGTGGGGCCGCCGACGAGGATGACCTTGTCGATGTCGCTGGCGGCGAGGCCGGCGTCCTTCATGGCGCCCTCGCAGGCGACGCGGGTGCGCTCGACGATGGGCCGGATCAGCTCCTCCAGCGTGGCGCGGTTCATGGTCAGCTCCAGGTGCTGCGGGCCGGCGTCGCTGACGCTGAGGAAGGGCTGGCTGATGGTGGTCTGGGTCATGCCCGACAGTTCCATCTTGGCGCGCTCGGCGGCGTCGCGCAGGCGCTGCATGGCCTGGCGGTCGCCGCGCACGTCGATGCCTGTGTTCTTCTGGAACTCGGCGGCCAGGTACTCCATGACGGCGTCGTCCATGTCGGTGCCACCCAGGTGGGTGTCACCGTTCGTGCTCAGGACCTCGAAGACGCCGTCGCCCATCTCCATGATGGTGATGTCGAAGGTGCCGCCGCCCAGGTCGTACACGGCGATCTTCTGGTCGGCGCCGTCGTCCTTGTCGATGCCGTAGGCGAAGGCGGCGGCGGTGGGCTCGTTGACGAGGCGGCTGACGTTCAGGCCGGCAATTTTGCCGGCGTCCTTGGTGGCCTGGCGCTGGTCGTCGTCGAAGTAGGCGGGGACGGTGATGACGGCGTCCGTGACCTCCTCGCCCAGGAACTTCTCCGAGTCCTCCTTGATCTTGCGCAGGATCATCGCGCTGATCTCCTGCGGCGTGAAGCTCTTGTCGTCGATGGTGACCTTGTAGTCGGTGCCGATCTTGCGCTTGATGCGCAGGATCGTGCGCTCGGGGTTCGTGACGGCCTGGCGCTTGGCCGCGTCGCCGATGAGCTTCTCGCCGTCCTTGGTGAAGGCGACGACGGACGGGAAGTTCTTGCCGCCGTACACGTTGCCCTCGGCAGAGGGGATGATGCGGGGGCTGCCGCCCTCCATCACGGAGGCCTCAGAGTTCGTGGTACCCAGGTCGATGCCGATGATGCGTCCCATGGTGGTCACCTGACTGGGGCGGGCGAGTTAGGGCTTCTACAAATACCTATTGTGCGAGGCGGCCCCTCAATCCTCGGAGGGCGGCCCCCCACCCTCGCCCGCGGGCACCACGGCCACGTGGGCGTAGCGCAGCACGCGCTCCCCGAGGAGGTAGCCGGGGCGCACGACGCGCGCGACGTGGCCGGGCGCGACGCCGTCGGCCGCCTCCTCGCCCACGGCCTCGTGCAGGGCGGCGACGAAGGCGTCCCCGACCGCGCCGACGGTCTGGACGCCCTCGTCCTCCAGGAGGCGGCGGAACTCGCCGACGACCATCTTGACGCCCTGGGCCAGGGGGCCGGGGGTGCGTTCGGCCTCCGCCTCGGCCATGGTGGCGTACTCGTAGACGCGCAGGAAGCCCTCCAGGAAGCGGGCCTTGACGCGCTCGCGCTCCAGGGCGGCGTCGCGTTGCTGGCGCTTCTGGAGGTTGTCGTAGTCTGCGCGGGCACGGGAGAGCCGGGTGCGCAGGTCGTCGGCCTCCGCCTCGATGAACCCGAGGCGCGCGCGCAGGTCGTCGGCGTCCCCGTCCACGGCCTCGCCGGCGGGCCCGGGGGCCGGCTCCGGCGTCGATTCCGGCGTCGGTTCCGTCGCGTCCCCGCCGGCCTGCGGGTCCTCCGGTCCTGCGTGGTTCTTCGGGTCCATGTGCGCGCCGAGTCAGGGACCCGTTTTCAAGCCATTCGGCGCGGCGGCCCTCCAGGCGGCCACCTGCGCCCCCAGCACGGAGCGCAGGCCGTCGATGCCGACGGGCTTGGTGACCACGTCGGCGAGGTCCGTCCCCACGGCGTCGGCGTACTGGCCGGCGTCGTGGGCGGTGAAGAGGACGAAGCGCAGGGGGCGGTCGGGGAACCGCGCGCGGGCCACGCGGGCCAGTTCCAGTCCGCCCATGCCGGGCATCAGGGCGTCGGAGAGGACCAGGACGGGGCCGTCGGGGAGGGAGGCCAGCGCTTCGAGCGCCGCGGGTCCGTCGGCCGCGTCCAGGACGTGGAAGCCCGACGCCGAAGCCATCTCGCCGAGCACCGCCGTCGTCACGAACCGTTGCGTTGCCTGGTCGTCGACGACCAGGACGCAGCCGGCCACCGGTGCGTGGGAGGGTCCAACTGGGGAGGCCAACGCGGGGAACGCGGGGTCCACGGTCTTTGCGGTTGCGATGTCGCCCGGGGGCACGGGGGCCACCGTCCGCATCTTCACCAAAACCCCCTCGTGCCCCGGGGCCCCAGGGGCTGCCATGAAGGAACTCCACCTCGGTTGGGCCGTGACCGCCGTCACCCTCAGCCTCGTGCTGCTGTTGCAGGCGTGACGTACCCGCACCCGAAGGGCCAAGAGCGCCGGGACCCACCTCCGTCGCGTGCGCGACCGGACGTGCAGGCGCTGCGGCGAGGACTTCCCCACCCCGGCCAAGCTGCAGCGGCACCTGGAGCGCGTCCACGGGGGCACCGCCAACCGCAGGCCGCGCTCCGTGCCCGCCGCCGTGGTCGTGGCCGGCGTCGTCGTGGTGGCCGCCGGGCTGCTGTTGCTGGGCGACGGCGGGCCCGCCGACACGCGCGCCGAGAACCTGGAGCGCTTCGGCGTCGCCGACGACCCCGTGATGGGCGACCCCGACGCCCCCGTCGTCCTCGTCGGCTTCGAGAGTCCGCACTGCTCCGCGTGCCAGGCGTTCCACAACAGCGTCCTGCCCCGCATCCAGCAGGAGTTCATCGACACGGGCCAGGTGGCGTACTACTACGTGCAGGCCACCATCAACCACCCCACGGACCTCGACGGCTCCATCGCCCAGGAGTGCGCCCACCGCGTCGGCGGCCCCACCGTGTTCTGGAACCTCACGAGCGCCCTCTACGGCCGCAGCAACGTCTACGCCAGCCTCGACTACGGCGCCGTGCTGGACGACCTGGCGGCCCGGGAGGGCCTGCCCCGGGACGAACTGCGCTCCTGCTACGACGGCCGCGACACCGCGGACCGGGTCAGCAGCGACTACCGCGCCGGCCGCGACAACGGCGTGCGCGGCACGCCGACGTTCTTCGTCTTCGGCATCGAGGGGGAGGCCCTCCGGCCCGGCGCCGGG